>CAZALQ010000010.1:9107-20936 GCA_964485605.1 uncultured Oscillospiraceae bacterium | reverse complement strand
TCGGATCCGGAGAATCAACAGGATCTGTTGGTGTTGTAACGATCAACCTTCCGAGAATCGCATATCTGTCTCAGACAAAGGAAGAGTTCTACAAGAGACTTGACCATATAATGGACATTTCTGCAAGATCTCTCGATACAAAGAGAAAGGTAATAACAAAGCTTCTCAATGAGGGACTCTATCCATATACAAAGAGATACCTTGGAACATTTGCAAACCACTTCTCAACCATCGGTCTCATCGGAATGAACGAAGCAGGCCTCAATGCAAAGTGGCTCGGCATGGACCTTACCCATCCTGAAACTCAGGAATTCGCAAAGGAAGTTCTTAACCATATGAGAGAGCGCCTTTCCGATTATCAGGAAAAGTACGGTGACCTCTTTAACCTCGAAGCAAGCCCTGCAGAATCCACAACCTACAGACTTGCAAAGCACGATGTAGAGCTTTATCCGGACATCAAGACCGCAACAGAAGGAGACGGAACTCCGTTCTATACAAACAGCTCACACCTTCCTGTAGGATATACAGAAGATGTATTCTCAGCTCTCGATGTTCAGGACGAACTTCAGACACTCTATACTTCAGGAACAGTATTTCATGCATTCCTTGGAGAAAAGCTTCCTGACTGGAAGTCCGCAATGAACCTGGTAAGGACCATCGCAGAGAACTATAAGCTTCCTTACTACACATTGAGCCCGACATATTCCGTATGCAAGAACCACGGATACATTACAGGCGAAGTTTATGAGTGCCCGATCTGCGGAGAAAAGACAGAAGTTTATTCCCGTATCACAGGATACTATAGACCGGTTCAGAACTGGAATGACGGAAAGGTTCAGGAGTTCAAACAGAGAAAAGAATACGTTGTTCTCGGAGACTTAAAGCCTCATGCAAGAGCAACCGTTTCCGAAGAAGCTCCTTCTGTAATGCCGGCTCAGGAAGAAAGAGTTCCGGAGACACCGGTATTTACAGCTCCTGTTTTCACAGAAGAACCAAAAGCGGAAGCATCAGTTTCAGAACCTGAAGTACGCGTAGATGTAACAGAGCCTCAGGTAGAGGTAAAGGTTCCTGAGTACACATACGAAGAACCAAAGGTTGAAGTAGCAGTTTCAGAACCTGAAGTACGTGTAGACGCAACAGAGCCTCAGGTAGAGGTGAAAGTCCCTGAGTACACATACGAAGAACCAAAGGTAGAAGTAGCAGTTTCAGAACCTGAAGTACGTGTAGATGTAACAGAGCCGCAGGCAGAGGAAAAGGTTCCTGAATACACATACGAAGAACCAAAGGCTGAAGAGAAAAAGGATGAACTTCCGGGAGAATTCTACTATAGAGTAGAAGTTCAGGATGAACCTGCTGCAGAAATTAAGGCAGAAGAACCTGAGATCGAATATACCTTCGACGTTGCTCCTATAGCAGAAAAAGAAGGTACTCAACCTGAAAAGCTTGTCTTTGAAAACGTTCCCTTCGCACAGGAAGAGCCTATAGAAAAGACTCCTGAAGAAAAGCAGCAGGCAGCCTTTGCTGAATTCGATGCTCTTATGGCAAGCGTATCCGATGCCGAACCTGTAAAAGAGCCGGAAAAGAGATTCCTTCTCTTCACAACAAAGACCTGCCCTAACTGCAAAATAATCAAGGAATATCTTGCAGAACACAATGTTCCTTACGAGCAGATAGTTGCAGAGGAAAACAAGGATATAGCAAGGGGCTACGGCATCATGCAGGCGCCTACTGCAGTAATCCTTGACGGAGATACGGTCACCAAATTTGTAGGAGTTCAAAACATCAAGAACTTCGTACAGGCAAATCTTCTCTAAACAATAAAAAAGGCAGCGAGCCTTAAGCTCGCTGCCTTATTTTTTTGTGCTCCTATTTGGTTTTCAGAAGGCCGTATCCGCCGTTGTATCTTTTGTATACGATGTTGGTGGAACCTGTCTCCGAATCTGCAAAGGCGAAGAATGTGTGATCGAGAAGCTCCATCTGAAGTATGGCTTCGTCTGTCGTCATTGCCGTGAGCTCTATTTCCTTTGTCCTTACAACGCCCTGATCAGGCACTGCATCCGGAACATCCGGAATCTCGGAGATATATATCTCTTTGACATCCTTGTGGCGCTTTACCAGTTTGTCTTTTAATCTGGACATCTGGGAAGAGAGCTTGTCCATTACTCTGTCAAGGCAGAAATAAAGGTCGGCATTGCTTTCCTCAGCTCTGAAGCTGAGAGATCCGGCGTGAATCGTTGCTTCCAGTTTTGCAAGGCCTGTCTTCTCTTCGCTGAGCATTATTACTGCTTCTGCATCCTGGGAGAAATACTTGTCGAGTTTTGCCATCTTGTTTGTGATGGTCGCAGCCAGTTTATCGCCGGCTTTTACATTTTTGCTGTTAATTGTTACGTTCATAATCAGCACCTCCCTATGCTTATATTCTACACTAAAAGACTTTTCATTTGTATACTTTTTAGGAAGACATAAATGTGGTATACTAACTTGGTATGGGAAAGATGATAACAAAAGCTGATATTATTCTTGCCGTTGTACTGCTGATCTTAGGGCTTGGCAGTCCTTTTTTGTTACGCACAGAAACGACCGAGGAAAAGCTGGTTGTCATAACCATGTCGGGTGAGGAAATAGGATCTTATCCACTGTCCGAAAACAGGACTGTAGCCGTAACAGAAGACGGCCTGAGGGAGATCGGAAAGAACTATGCTAGGCCTTTGGGTCCAAACGATGAAATACTTAATTTAGTCGTTATAGAAAATGGCAGCGTAAGGGTGGCTGAGGCCAGCTGCAAGGGAAGGGACTGTGTTAATATGGGTCCTATCTCCAAAGAAGGCCAGGTAATAGCCTGCCTTCCCCATAGACTCCTTATAGGGATTGCAGGAGCCGGCGAGACCCCTGATGCGGTGATCAAGTGATGGCTGAGAGAAGAAGCATAAAAAGTACAAAAAAGCTTGCAACCTGCGCGGCTCTTACAGCTCTCGCTTTGATTTTTTCCTATGTGGAATTTTTAGTCCCCATATCCCTTGGAATTCCGGGAATCAAATTGGGACTTGCAAATATAGTAGTTCTTATAGCCATATATTCTCTCGGAGCCGGATACGGTCTGTTTATAAACCTTGCCAGAATAGCCCTTTCGGCGCTTCTTTTCGGAAATGTATTTTCGGCAATTTATGCCCTTTCGGGAGGTCTAATATCCCTTGCTGTAATGCTCCTTGCCAAGAAAGCAGGGGTGTTTTCCGTAATCGGCGTATCTATTGCGGGAGGCGTATTTCATAATTTCGGGCAGCTTCTCATAGCGGCTATTGTTATGCAGACACCAAAGATCCTTTACTATTTCCCTGTGCTTACCATAGCCGGGCTCATCACCGGTATACTGACCGGCTTTATTGCGACACTTGCGCTCAGAGCGCTTAAATATTTGAGGAAGTAAATGAAAGAAGTTCAAACTAAAGAAATAAAAAACCCGCTGGTCAGATTTATGAATTATCTGACGACCTATGAAAAATGGTATCTGTTTTTAGCCCTTGTCATTTCGACAATATGCGCGGTGCTGTTCCCGGAGGAGGATGTAAACGGAGTCAACGGCGCTATTATTATGACACTGCTGCTCATATATACATGGCTTAATGTTATTTGCGAGCTCCTAATTTCCAAACAGGATAAATGGAATTTCATAGTATCGGTATTCATTGAAATTACTGAAATAACCATGTACTGGATACTCGGATACAGATTTGCAACCATGACGGTAACGCTTTTCTTCTGGCTGCCCATCGATATCGTATCCTTCATAGTATGGAAAAAACACCCTGATAAGGTAGAAAAGCAAAAGACGAAAGTAAGACAGCTCACAGGTTGGCAGCGTATTGCCGTAATCGTGGGAATCGTAGTATGGACTGTTGTGATCGGAACCCTTATAGTTAAACTCACTGACGGTCTTTCCGAAACAACAGATATCTTCGACGAAACAGAAAGAACCAAAGCTATCATAGTCTGCTATCTTGACGCCATGGTTTCTGCTCTTGATATATGTAACGGTACCTTTATACTTCTCCGCTTTAGAGAGCAATGGATCGCATGGTATCTTGAAGTCATCTTTGATGCCATTTGCGTAATACTCGGAGGCCAGTATGTACTCTTAGTTCTTACTGCAGCATATCTTACCAACACTACCTACGGATTTATCAAGTGGGGCAGATACATCAAGGAGCATGAAGGAGAAGCTGACCCCGGTCTTCTGTAAAGGACACTTGCTTCATCTTTTCTTAACTAAACTAAAATATTCCCTTCATTGCATGCAGTTTAATGTAATGATATAATCAAAAGTGATTTTTGTTTATGAGGTTTTAGTTTGCCAGAACTTGGAGAAAAAAAGAACAGAATAAAGAGCCCATATGTAAAGGCTATGCTTGCGGGATTCGGCGCTTTAGCTCTTGCTATCCTGCTGTTTTTGCTGCTCTTTAATTTAGACAAGGTCTCCAAAGGCCTCGGCGCCATTGCTTCGCTTTTAAGACCGTTTATAATAGGCGGAGCCATAGCATATATACTTTCACCTCTTTGCAACAGTGCTGAAAAGTGGTTCGGACAGATCCTTCCCGGAAAAATCAAAAAGATTGCACCGGGACTGGCTGTCGTCGTATCTATATTATTTCTGATACTTCTTGTATATATCCTTTTGGTAATGATCATTCCTCAGCTTTATAACAGCATAGTATCGCTGTCTGAAACATTGCCGGGAGAGATAAGAGATTTAGTCAACAAGATAGAAATTCTCCTCAAAGACAATGAGACCATTTACGGATATGTGACATCAGCCATTGATGCAATAGAGAAATCCTTCAGAGACTGGATAAACAACAGGCTGCTTCCTGACATGTCCAGCATAATCAGCGGTGTGGGAACAGGCGTGAGATCCGTTATAACGGTCCTTCTTGATATAGTAATAGGCATAATCGTTGCTGTTTACTGCCTCTCCGGAAGAAAGAATTTTGCAAGGCAGGCAAAGATGGTACTTTACAGCATTTCCGGCAGGAGATGGGGTAATACCATTATGGAAGAAGCAAAATATGCAGACAAGATGTTCAACGGCTTTATCAGCGGCAAGTTCGTAGATTCTGCCATCATCGGAATCATATGCTATTTCTTCTGCGTAATAGTCAATATGCCCAATGCGCTTCTTGTTTCCGTAATCATAGGCGTAACCAACATCATACCTTTCTTCGGACCCATTATCGGGGCCGTACCGACAGGCCTTTTGATCCTTGTTGAGAATCCTATGAAGGCACTTATATTCATTATCTTCATCCTTATTCTCCAGCAGGTCGACGGCAATATTATCGGACCTAAGATCTTAGGCGACAATACGGGTCTTTCGAGCTTTTGGATACTCTTCTCCATTATCGTCTTTGGAGGCATATTCGGCTTCATAGGAATGATAATAGGTGTTCCTCTGTTTGCAGTTATCTATGACATCATAAAGAAACTTGTCTATCAGGGACTCAAGACAAAAGAGATAAAAGAAGAGGAATGCGCTTAATGTTTTAAACCATCGCCGGATGCAAAGACTGCAATGCAAATAGTCTTGCATCCGGCGTTTTTTAATGTTATTGCCGCCTCGTTTGCGGTACTGCCTGTGGTGAGCACATCATCTGCAAGAAGGACCCTAAGGCCAGAGATACCCTTTGCATTGGGGTCTATTTCAAATGCTCCCTTTAAGATGTCCATTCTTTCGTTTTTCCCTGCCAGCTTTACGGAAGGCGTCTCTTGCGGCTTTATGAGGAGATTTTTAAGGGGCAGGTCCAGTTCTCTTGACATATATTTTGCAAGGAGCTGAGCTTGATTAAAGCCTCTTGTTCTTAACTTTTCTTTTGATACGGGAATATAGCTTATGCAGTCAAAGCTTTTTTGAAGCTTTTCCCTGCTTCCGCCAAAGGATAAAAGCACTCTTTCCGCCATGAGCTTTGCCATGGGTTTTGCGAGATATCTCGCGTTATGAAATTTGAGTTTAACGATCATCTGTCTTGGGTAATAT
This sequence comes from uncultured Oscillospiraceae bacterium, assembly GCA_964485605.1. Taxonomy (GTDB): domain Bacteria; phylum Bacillota; class Clostridia; order Peptostreptococcales; family Anaerovoracaceae; genus RUG13409. The sequence continues at coordinate 14,911 of CAZALQ010000010.1, read as the reverse complement.
CCGTAGATGCAGCAGGGAAAGAGGTCGTCAAAGGCAAAATCGTTCATAGACGATGAATAGGGATTATCTGATATCCAAGTAATTTTTTCTATGCAGGAATCACACAGATTGTGAATTCTTGTTTTTCTGTCGATGAGGTCTCCGCAGCAGGCGCAGTAAAGGTTTTCAGGGTATACTAAATCCGGCAGCTTTTTTAAAAGATCTGCCGGATGTAATAGATGCAAATTAGAAAGCCCCCAAAATATTTTGGGTCTATTCATAAATTATATTCTGCATACTCCTAAGTCTTGAAGCAAGGCCTGAATACCTCAGCTGAATGCTGTTGTTGTCAACCATGGCATTGCATACTGCCGGATTTCCGACAAGTACTACTGCGGTCTTGGCTCTTGTGATTGCGGTGTATATTAGGTTTCTCGTGGACAGCATCGGCGGGAAGTTTGCCATGGGCATTACGACTACAGGAAATTCCGAACCCTGGCTCTTATGGACCGTAAGGGCATAGGCTCCTTCCAGTTCGTCTATATTGGAGTAATCGTAGGTCACATATATTTCGCCGTCAAAGATCACGCCTATGGTTCCGTTCTCGTTGTCCACCTTGTCTATTATACCCATATCCCCGTTGAATATTCCACTGCCTGACAGAAAAGTTTTCAAATTTTTCCATTCCATTTGGTAATTGTTCTTGATTTGCATTACCTTGTCGCCCTCCCTGTAGATGCGCTCGCCTATTTTCTTTTCTGCCTTGCCGGGAGTTTGGGGATTTAGAATGCCCTGGAGCAATTTGTTTAGTTCGACGCATCCAAGGTCGCCCTTTCTTGCGGGCGTAAGGACCTGGATGTCCTCTTTTGGGTCGAGATCCTTGAAATATTTGGGAAGTCTTGTATTGCAAAGCTCTCCTATGGTGCCGGCTATACTTTTTGTGTCCCTTCCTATCATGAAGAAATCCTGTCCCTTTTCATTAAAGGATGGATGTTCACCTTTATTTATCAAATGAGCATTTACGACTATGGCGCTTTCCTCTTCCTGGCGGAATATATCTGTCAGCCTGCAGCTTTCGATCATGTCGCAGGAGAGGAGGTCTTTTAGGACATTTCCTGCGCCGACAGGGGGAAGCTGGTCTGCGTCACCGACCAGAATGAGCCTTGTGCCGAGGCGGACAGCCCTAAGCAGTGCTTCCATGAGGAGTATGTCCACCATGGACATCTCATCGATGATTATGCAGTCAGCATCTACGGGGTTATCTTCGTTTCTTCCGAATATCATCCTGTCTTCTCCGTCGGCATATGCATATTCAAGAAGTCTGTGAATAGTGCTGGCGGGCCTTCCTGCAGCTTGTTGCATTCTTTTCGCCGCTCTTCCCGTCGGGGCTGCAAGAAGGGTCTTAAGCCCTGCATGGTCAAGAAGGGATAATATGGTCCTTATGATGGTGGTCTTTCCTGTTCCCGGTCCTCCCGTGATGACGAGAACTCCGTTTTTAAGGGAAGAGATGACAGCATTCTTTTGTTTCTCTGAAAGCTTGATGCCTGTCCTTTTTTCTTCGGCGTGTATCAAGTTATTTGCGTCTATGGCCAGTGATTCAAGCTCGGAATTGCAGAGTGCATAAAGCTTTGATGCCGTATACTTCTCAGCCTTGCTGTATTTATAGAGCATATATACGGGACTGCCGTCAAGGAGGTCTTTACATAGGTCTCCTTCCATAACAAGTTCAAGGGCACAGTCTGATACCTGCTCCCTTGCAACATCGAGAAGCCTTGCCGTATGATCTGTGAATTCAGATGCGGGAGCATAGGTATGACCTTCGTTTGCGTATTGCCAAAGGAGATATTTGATACCGCTTTTAATGCGCTCCTGAGAATCCTTTGCTATGCCGACTGATTCGGCAATCTTGTCTGCTTTTTTAAAACCTATTCCGTATATGTCACTGATAAGTGCATAAGGATTTTCTCTTACTATGTCTGCTGCCGCTGCTCCGTAGTTTTTGTAAAGCTTCATGCATACGTTTGCAGATATGTCATATGCAGACAGTTCTAAGATGGTATCTGCATATTCCCTTTGCTCTCTGTATCCTTCTTCTATAGCTATGGCCTTTGATTTTCCTATGCCGGAAACTTCCATGAGTCTTTCAGGTTCTGAAGATATTATCCTAAGGGTGTCTTCTCCGAACTTTTTGACTATGGCAGCGGCCATCTTGGGACCTACGCCCTTTATTATTCCGGATGAAAGAAGGGCTCTTATGCCGTCCGCCGTTGTGGGTTCAACTTCCTTTGCAGAGGAGAAAACGAACTGCTCACCGTATTTGGGATTAGTCTTCCATTCGCCTGTCAGCACATAGTTTCTTCCGGCCTTTGGATAGGCCATATTTCCCACTGCAAAAAACTGCTCTTCGTTTGTTTCAAAGAGCAGTACGGTATAAAGATTTGATTCGTTGTGAAAGATCAGTTCCGCTGCGGTACCTGTTTTTTCTTCTTTCATTATTCCTTATCTTCTTTAAAGCTTGGCTTATACAGCATGCGGTTATCAAGGGTCCTTACTCTTTCGGAGAAGTGTCCCTTGTCTACTCCTTCAAGAGCTGCTTCAAAATCAAACATTTTTGCATCAAGCATATCAAGGTAGTGAAGAAGCTCTGCTTCAGGGAACATGGGTCTTATGGGGGATCCGAATTCCGGTTCATAGTGATGGGAGAGTATCATGTGCTGGAGCATTATGGTTTTCTCTTCGGAAAGGCCAGCCTTCTTTGCTCTTTCTTCCATGCGTATGGTTCCCATGACTATGTGTCCCAGGAGATTTCCTTTTACCGTATATCCGCTGGATATGCCGAGTTCGTTGGAATCTATTTCGTTGAGCTTTTCCATGTCATGCATGATTACTCCGCATATGACCCAGTCCTTATCAAGGTTTGTATATACGCTGCAGGCCCTTATCCCCATGTCGAGCATCCTCTTGGTGTGATAGAGAAGTCCTGCGTATTCCGCATGATGGTTTCTCATGGCTCCGGGATAATACATAAGCCTGTCTTTGTTTTCTGTAAGGGCATCAGTGCAAACTTTCTTAAGACCTTCATCTCCTATATCCTGGGCCTTGTCCCATATGAAATCGAACATTGACTGAGGGGCCTCAGGCGCTGCCTTTATATAGTCGACCATCTCAAGACCGTCTGCTTCTGGGTCTGCCTTTCTGATTTTCGTTATTCTTAACTGCTTGATGGCGTTCCATTCTGAAACGCTGGCTCTGACCTTTACAAAATCACCGTCCTTTAATTTTGCGAGGTTTGAACCTTCAACATCGTCCACATCCCATTTCTTTCCGTTGATATCGCCTGTCTTGTCGCACAGGGTGATATCAAAGTATGTTTTATGGTTTGCTCCGACCTTTACAGAGGGGCTCTTGACCATGAAAAAGTCTGTGAGTTCTTCTCCGACTAAAAGTGTATTTACGAAATATTCTTTGTTCATATTAATGTTCCCTTTTCATTAAAAGGACTTTAAAATCCTATGTTGTACTTCAGCATACCACAAGAAAAATACATTGTAAATTTCGTAATTTTTTTATGTAATTGAAGTATAATAATTGCAAGGAGATTCTATCGGGAATATAATAAAATGTCATAATTTTGAAAGGATTAGGGTAGTGGGTCAGTATATAACCGGCATATTAACAGGAATAAGCATTACTGATATTATCGATATAGCTATCGTGAGCTTTATCGTATATCATTTGCTTGGTTTTTTGACGTCTTCCAGGGCGGCGCAGCTGGCAAAGGGCATAATGATAGTCATCGTTATAGCCTTCCTTGCAAATCTGCTCCATTTTTATGTTCTTTCCTGGATCATCGGAAGGGTATTGAGCATAGGTCTCATAGCCCTGGTTGTCGTATTCCAGCCTGAGCTTAGGAGAGCTCTTGATTTCCTCGGCAGAAGCCGAATAGGCATAAGGCAGCCTTCCATGAGCACCGAATACAACATGAACGTGGTTGAATCCATTGTAAGGTCCGTTGAGTATTTCTCTGCAAGAAAAGAAGGTGCTCTAATAGTCATCGAGCAGGAAACAGCTCTTGATGATGTTGCCGAAACGGGAACTATCATAGATTCAAAGATCAGCTCCGAAGCCCTTGATAACATCTTCTATAAAGGAGCTCCTCTTCATGACGGTGCTGTCATCGTAAGAGGCGACAGAATATATTCTGCCGGATGTGTACTTCCCCTTTCTCAAAATCAGAATTTAAGCCGTGACCTTGGTACCAGGCATCGTGCCGGCATAGGCATTTCCGAGGTTTCCGATGCATTGGTAGTTATTGTGTCCGAGGAAACGGGAATTATATCGACCGCAAGAAACGGAAAGCTTTCAAGATTCCTCGATCTTAAGAGCATAGAAAAACAACTTCTTGACTGCTACCTTGTAGGCGGACAGGAAGATACTTTGATAGCAAAGATAAGCAGACTTTGGAGGAAGACAGATGGAAAGTCGTAAAATAGTAAGACTCATATCCTCTGTGCTCATTTCCATTGCACTTTGGGTATATGTAATAAATGTGGTAAACCCTTCATCGACCACTACTGTAAGGAACATACCGGTTACCTTGACCGGCACAGAGACCCTTTATGAAAACAACCTTGCCATCGTCGGAAGCGGAAGCTATACGGTGGATATTACAGTCAGAGCATCGCGTACAGATCTTTCAACTCTCTCTGTTGACAATATTACTGCTACTGCTGATGTCTCAGGCCTCACCCTTGGTCAGGATTACATCACGGTTGATGTTTCGGTTCCAAGAGAGTATACGGTAGAGGACGTAAGGACAAGAAAAATCCAGGTTTACGTAGATGAGCTTGATTTTAAAACAGCTAAGGTCAATGTGATCTTCGAAGGAACTCCAAGCGGCAATTATGAAGCGACGGTTGTATCCCTTTATCCTTCAACCGTTCAGGTTTACGGTGCAAAAAGACTTGTCGAAAACGTCGATGATGTTTTTGTTACCATTGACGCTTCAAAACTTGAATATGAGAATGTCACGGAGTCTGTATTAAAGGGAACAGTCAGAGATTCTTCCGGAAATGTGCTTCAGGGAGTAGAAATAGCAGAACAGGATATAACTGTAGCCGTAGCAAGTTATTCAACAAAGCCGGTAGCACTCAGAACAAGCTATTACGGAGATCCTTGGGCAGGTGTTACCATAAACAATATTGCTGCGCCTGAGACTATCACCATAAAGGGTGCATCGGCCAATCTTTCCGGTGTGTCAGAGATCTATTCTCAGGATATAGATATAGACGGTGTATATGAGGACACATCTTTTGATATAGTGCCCATACTGCCGGAGGGAATATTCGTATCAGACAAGAGCAAAGATCTAAAGCTTTCGATCGATTTGGCGGACACGGGCAGTATAGAGTTCTATTACTATCCTTATGAAATCAATACAACGGGGCTTTCCGACAGCTTAAGGGCAAGCTATTCCTTAGAAGACGGAAGCTATATTACAGCAACGGTGACAGGCCCGGTCACAACTCTAAAGACTATGTCGGCATCCGATATAGTTCTTACGACAGACGGGTCCAAATTTACAACGAGTACAAAAAGTGCAAAGATAACGGCAAGTACTCAGATAACAGGAGTCAATATCAGCTTATCGACTCAGACGGTAAGCGTTAATGTAGAGGAGAAATAAAATGGGAAAATATTTCGGAACAGACGGCTTTAGAGGTGAAGCCAACGTCGACCTTACGGCAATGCATGCTTTTAAGATCGGCCTTTTCATCGGATGGTACTACGGTGCAAATCCCGAGCAGCATCATCCTGCCGATTAC
>CAZALQ010000010.1:0-9097 GCA_964485605.1 uncultured Oscillospiraceae bacterium | reverse complement strand
GGTAAGGATACGAGAAGATCCAGCTACATGTATGAAGATGCTCTTTCCGCAGGTATCGCTGCAGCAGGAGCAGATTGCTACCTTCTTCACGTTACAAGCACCCCTTCAGTTGCATACGTTGCAAGAACCGAAGGCTTTGACTGCGGCGTAATGATTTCCGCAAGCCACAATCCGTTTACAGACAACGGAATCAAGCTTATAAACGGCGACGGTGAAAAGATGATGGACGAAGTTCTGGACAAGGTAGAAGCTTACCTTGACGGAGACTGGGAAGTTCCCCTTGCAACCGGCGCAAATGTGGGAAGCGTAATCGACCATGCAGCAGGAAGAAACCGCTATGTGGGATATCTCATAAGCCTTGCTTCATGCTCTTTCAAGGGCGTAAAGGTAGGCCTTGATCCATCCAACGGATCAACATGGCAGATCGCAAAGAATGTATTTGATGCATTGGGAGCAGAGACCCATGTTATAAACAATCAACCTGACGGTCTTAATATCAACAAGAACTGCGGATCCACTCATATCGAAGGACTCTGCAAGTTCGTAAAGGACAATCACCTTGATATAGGCTTTGCCTTTGACGGCGATGCAGACCGCTGCCTTGCTGTTGATGAAAACGGCAAAGAGGTAAACGGCGATGAGATCATGTATGTGTGCGCAAAATACATGAAGGAGACAGGAGAGCTTGGAAGCAGCAAGGTCGTAACTACTATCATGAGCAACTTCGGTCTTTACAAGGCTCTTGATGAGCTTGGCATAGGATACGAAAAGACAGCTGTCGGAGACAGATATGTATATGAAAACATGGCAGAGAACGGTCACCTCATAGGAGGCGAACAATCAGGTCATATCATATTTAAAAAGTACGCAACAACCGGTGACGGAGTGCTTACCGCAATTCAGGTAATGCAGACTGTGGTAAAGCAAAAGACAACCCTTTCAAAACTCGTGGAAGGCGTAACCATGTATCCGCAGGTTCTTAAGAATGTTGTCGTAACAGATAAGGATGAAACCATGGAAGATCCGCTGGTAAAGGCATCTGTTGAAGCAGCAGCTGCAAAACTTGGTGAAACGGGAAGAGTCCTCTTGAGAAAATCCGGCACAGAACCTGTTTTAAGAGTCATGTCAGAGGCTCAGACCTTTGAGGCTGCAGAAGAAGCTGTAGACTCTATGATAGGCGCTATGAAGCAGGCAGGAAAACTCATAAAGATCAAGTAATATTTGAATCAGATGCGGCTGCCCTTCTTTCAAATCCCCTTAGGGCCGACGCCGAGCCTGCAGTCTCGGCTGCCCCTTCGAAGGGATCTTCAGGAAGACAGTCCGCCATCTGATTATTTAAGAAGATATAGGAGAACAATATGATACCAAAAATCAGTGAGCTCTTTGATATGGAGCATACTATAGCCGCAGATCTTTTCGAGGGAAAGGAGTATCCTTGGGAAGTTTTGGGCGATATCAAAGAATATATTTTAAAGCTCGGTCCGACCCTTCCGAAGGATGAATTTGACGAAGTATCTGAGGGAGTATGGATCGCAAAGGATGCAAAGATCTATCCCAGCGCATATATAGGAGCTCCCTGCATCATAGACCACGGTGCAGAAGTAAGGCACTGCGCATTCATAAGAGAAAGCGCAATCGTCGGAAAGAATTCAGTTGTCGGCAACTCCTGCGAAGTTAAGAACGCGGTGATTTTTGACAACTGCGAAGTACCTCACTACAACTATGTAGGGGATTCGGTTCTCGGCTTCCATGCCCACATGGGTGCAGGCTCTGTTACTTCAAATGTCAAGTCTGACAGAAAGAACGTAGTCGTAAAATCCGACGACGAGCAGATCGAAACCGGAAGAAGAAAGTTCGGCGCCATGCTGGGAGATTGGTGCGAGATAGGCTGCAATGCGGTCCTTAACCCGGGCTCCGTGGTCGGAAGACATGCTACCGTATATCCGACGACATGCTCGAGAGGCGTTGTTCCTGAAAACAGCATTAAGAAAAACGACGGACGTATAGTTTTAAAGAGGGCAGAGTAGGTCCCTTGGGAAACGGCACAATAATCTTTATATATATCTGGCTAAAATTAGTCAGAAGGAGGCAGAATGAAAGTTATAATCGGAACAGAAGAAGAAATCGCAAAGAAGGCAGCTCAGCAGTATGTAGAGCTTCTTAAAAGAAAGCCTAACGCAGTTCTCGGCGGAGCCACAGGTTCCACACCTCTTGGCCTTTATGCAGAGCTTGCAAGGCTCAATAAAGAGGGAGTAATCTCCTTTAAGGATGTTACCACATTTAACCTTGACGAATATGTAGGCCTTGACGGAAGCCACGATCAGAGCTACCGCTATTTCATGGATCATAATCTTTTTGATCATATAGATATAGACAAGGCCAATACTCATGTTCCTGATGGAATCAACCTTGAGAATATCAAGACATATGATGCTCAGATCGAAGCGGCAGGCGGAATCGACCTTCAGATCCTTGGAATAGGTGTTGACGGTCACATTGCATTTAACGAGCCGGGAACTCCTTGGGATTCTCTTACTCATGTTGTTGACCTTGAAGAAAATACAAGAGAGGTCAACTCAAGATTCTTTAACAGCATCGATGAGGTTCCAAAGCAGGCAGTTACCATGGGCATCAAATCCATCATGCATGCAAGAAGCATCATACTTATGGCAATAGGCGAAAACAAAGCCGATGTTGTCGAAAAGATGATCAACGGACCTATTGACACACAGGTTGCAGCATCTATACTGCAGCTTCACCCGGACGTAACTGTATACCTTGATCCGGCTGCAGCAAGCAAATTATCCAAATAAAAGTGGGATTTAGAACAATTTTTAGCAAAAAAAGTTGTTCTATCCGAAAAAAATAACAAAAAAAGGGTTGGCAATGCGCCAGCCCTCGTTTTATAATTAAATGTCGAAATATCCGACGAGATATTTTGGTGTATAAAAAACAGTTTAATTTGAAAAGAAAGAAGACAAAAAAATGAAAAGAAAGGTTTTATTAGCGCTTGTTATGGCGGTAGTAATGTTGCTTTCGGTGGTACCTTCATTTGCAGATGCACCTGAAGGAAAACCCGTCGGAACTAATGATTACAGAGTAACAAGCCCGATTACAAGCTATTATCAGCTTAAGGACATCCCGAATTTCTACAATTATGATAACGTTTATCTTTCGGGAAACATCCAAACCAACAATCTTCAAGATTTCGTCAGCCTTTACTCTGTAGGGGAGACGTATGACACCATACCGTCCATTACATGGAGTTTTGTAGATGACCCGGTTGGTGAATACCCGATAAAGGTTCTTCCTTATTACGAAGTCGGCGGAATTGGATTCCCATCAGGATTGCATCTTAACGGCGCCAGCACCAATATCAGCCAGGACTTTGAATGGACAGGAAACCTGAGCTATGTATATGCTCTTGGAAATGATCCAAACAAGGATGTAAAGAATGTTACAATCGCGCACGATGTTGTAGACGGCGAACTTAAAAATATGCTTCCCTACTATACAGTTGGTATAGAAGGATACTATTCTGATATTGAGGAGTTCGTTAAAAATAGCAAGACCCAGGCTGATGTAACTCCTGAGAGCGGACTCGAAGCTGTTGATAAGTCCGCCGACAATCTTATCAAAGTTACTCTTAGTCCTGACAGCCTTGAAAAGCTCGAGCCTTACGGTGAGTATGTCCAGTACAAAGATGTTATTTCCGGAAATACTAACGGCGGTACAGGTTCTCCTTACAGCATTTCAACATCATATCGTTACTATCAGACAATTGAATATCTCAGTACTGTAACACTTAATATGGAACCGGAAGTTCTTGGCTCCATTGAAATCGTAAAACGCGATGCCAATGATGAAACCAAGGCTCTTAAAGGTGCAAAGTTTAAGGTGTACAGTGATTCAAAATGCACAAAGGAAGCACTTCACTATGTAGGCGGTGAATTTGTCACAGTAGGCGAAGTTGTAACCGGCGATGACGGAACTGTCAGAGTAGAAGGACTTCTTCCGGGCGAATATCACGTACTTGAAACCGAACCACCAAAAGGATACATAATTGACTCAACAAAACCAAAGAGCGTTACAGTCGATGAAATATCTGTAGACTTATACCTCACCGGTGGTGAAGGAACAACTGCTACAATCGATGCAGATGACATTACATTTACATGCACATGGGATGACTATGGTTCCATAAATGGAAAACGTCAGCAGCTTCCGTTCATAAAGGGATCAGAAACCACATATACAGATGCTTCTGTTTACGGCGGTGATGTATTTATCAGGAACGGCGGAAAAACTGTTGCTGTTGCAGCTGCAGAAGGAAGCGATCTTGATGCTGTTTCCTTCGCAGGACTTACAAGCATCGGAGATGCAAAGTTCAATGTTTCTGTTGGAAATATCAGCAGGGATTATGCAACCCTTGAAGAAGCAGTTCGCTATGTCAATGAAGAGCTCATCGGAAACGGAGTTATTGACTCCAAAGACGCACGCAATCATGTAACCATTACGCTGACAGGAGAAAATCCTGTATTTACAACAAAGGGTGCATCCGACGTTGAGCCTGTTGTATTCACAGATACAGCAACAATTGACTTCACAGTTAACAAGTCTTGGATAAACGAGACAACTCCGCAAAGAGGAGAATATCTCAACGTTCAGCTTTATCAGATTCTCGAAGGAACTGAAGATCCGGGAACACCTTACGGCGAACCTGTTCAGCTCACAGAGGAGAACGGCTGGTCCTACACATGGGAAGGTCTCCCAAGCGGCGGATATATATATGAAGTAAGAGAGCCTGAAGTTCCGGTAAGCTATGTTCTTGTAGGCGTTAAGTATACAGAGGGCGAGACTGAAGACGGAAGAACTCTCATTACTGCAGATATGACCAACAGCCAGGAAGTTGACGTAGTTGTCAACAAGTCCTGGAAGAATGCAACTCCTGCACAGATCGGTGAATACCTTGAGGTTCAGCTCTTCTGTGACGGCGAGCCGTTCGGCGATCCTGTTGAACTCAACGAGGAGAACGACTGGTCATTTAAGTGGGAACACCTTGAAGGCGGACACAGATACGAAGTTGATGAGCCTGAAATTCCTGAAGGATTTGTAAAGAAGGTTGCTGATCCTCAGACAGGAAAGGATAAGGACGGAAGAATCCTCATTACATGCAACATCACAAACGAGCATGTTGACGAAGCTCCTTCCACATTCGATAATACAACCATGCTCTTGATCCTTGGCGGAACAATGCTTCTTATGGCAGCATTCCTCATCATCAAGATTCGCAAGACACCTACAAAGTAGTCTTTAGAAATCAGATTAAACTTTTAAAGCCCCGCACTTAATGCGGGGCTTTTAGCATGAAAAAAGCCGTTTGCACAAACGCAAACGGCAAAATAGTATTATGTATCAATTACAGCTCTTCTTCCGTTAAAACGTCTATTCCTGCGGAGAGAAACAGCTGGGTCGTAACTCCGTCTCCTTTATCTTTTCTTCCTGAAAAACTCCCGTCATAGATGATTCCTTTTCCGCAGCTGGGACTTCCGGATTTGAGGATGGCGGTCTTTACTCCGTTCAGCTTTGCTATGGAGAGTGCCATCTCAGCTCCTTTTCTGTAAGCCGCTGTGACATCCCTTCCGTCTTTCATAAGAACTGCACCGGGTCTCGAGATACTTCTTAACTGTCCTTTTGAACTCCTTTGTCTTTCAGAGGGAACCCTCGGCGTGGAAAGACCTCCCATTTGCTCAGGGCATACGGGAATGAGAACCGTATCCTTTTCCTTTGCAAGATCAAGAACCTTTTGGCAGGGTTTTGACTTTCCATCGTATCTGCATTCGCATCCAAGAAGGCATGCGCTTACGATTATCTTCTTCATTCGTTCTCTTCCTTTTCGTAAATGTTAACGCCTGTCTGTCCGTCAACCTCTTCGTAATATACCTTTACAACTTCCCTTTGGGACGTGGGTACGTTTTTACCGACATAATCGGGCCTTATGGGCAGTTCTCTGTGGCCTCTGTCAATGAGGACTGCAAGACCTATCTTTGCCGGGCGGCCCTGACTGAAGATCGCCTCTATGGCAGCCCTTGCTGTTCTTCCGGTGTAAAGTACATCGTCACAGATGATGAGTTCCTTACCGCTTATATCCATATCGAAATGGGTATCTCTTACCTTTGGATCGTCGGTCACATGGGAAAGATCATCTCTGTAGAAGGTGATATCCAGTTCGCATACAGGGACTTCTATATTGCTGTGGTTTTTAATATTTGCTGCTATTCTTTTTGCCATGGGAACGCCCCTTGTCTTTATCCCGACAAGAATGATCTTTGAGGGGTCGTTGCTCTTTTCCACAATTTCAAAGGAGAGTCTTGTTAAGGCTCTTTTGACTGCGGTTTCATCCATTAGCTGTACTTTTTTCTTCATGATAATTTCCTTTATATATATATTACCGATATAAATATATTGTACTTACAGGAGATACTTTTTTCAATGCTTCCTTTTTTGGAGCATCAAAATACCGGCATATTGTTTCATTTGCTTGAAACAATTGTGGAAATGATGTTTAATAAAAAAGGAGCAGCCTGCGGGCACCCATACTTATAGGAAGGACATGTATATATGGAAGACTTTTTAAAAAATCTAACTGTTTTTGATCATCCGCTGATTAAACATAAAGTATCCCATCTTTGCGATGTGAATACGGGCTCTAAGGAATTTTGCGAGCTTGTAAATGAGCTTACCATGCTTATGGGATATGAAGCACTGAAAGATTTATCCTTAAAGGATGTGGAGATACAAGCGCCTCTTCAGAAGATCACCACACCGGTTCTTGATGAAGAGCTTACCATAGTTCCGATTTTGAGAGCAGGCCTCGGCATGGTCGACGGCATTAGAACGCTCATGCCTACAGCAAAGGTCGGCCACGTGGGTCTTTACAGAGATGAGGAAACTCTGCAGCCCGTTACTTATTACTTTAAGCTGCCCGTTGACGCAGCAGATGGACAGGTCGTGATCGTAGACCCTGCACTTGCTACGGGAGTGTCTGCAGATGCAGCCATCAAATACTGCAAGGAAGCCGGATGCACGAGAATCAAGATGATGTGCATTTTTGCGGCAAAACAGGGTTTGAAGCTTTTATATAAGAATCATCCGGATGTACATGTATACTGCGCAAATTACTCTGATAAGCCTCTGAATGATAAGGGATATATCCTTACTGCAGCAGGAGATGCAGGAGACAGGGTGTGCGGAACAGTTTCATATAAACCACACTAAAATATTTTGGAAATAGGGCCGCTTTTCATTGACAGAAAAGCGGCCTTTTGATACTATACAGCAGGAGAAAACATTGATCTTTAAATCCAATACAGAGATATTGGCAAGGAAATGTAAGCATGCTGCGGCATGCAAATATTTATGCATAACGAACCTTGCCAAAACGGCAAGGTTTTTTGTTTGGACTTAAAGAGTCTTAAGAAGATTTCATTGAGTAAAGGAGAAAAAATGAAATTAGTCTATGACGTAAATGAAAAGCCAAAGGGCAAAGAAAATCTGCTCTTTGCATTCCAGCAGATGATTGCCATTATGGCAGCAACGCTTCTCGTTCCTATGATCATGAGCGGAAACGGACTTCCCTCTGATCCGGCTGCAGCACTCTTCGGTGCAGGCTGCGGAACACTTATCTACCTTCTCTTCACAAAGATGGAGAGCCCTGTATTCCTCGGAAGCACCTTTACCTTCCTTCCTGCATATGCCGCATCCATTGGCGCAGGCTACGGATACTGGGGTGTCATTATAGGTGTAGCTATAGCAGGTCTTGTATATGTAGTCTTTGCTATGATTATCAAGGCTGTCGGAAGCGGCTGGGTCAATAAGCTTATGCCGGCTGCAATTGCAGGCCCCATAGTTACTCTTATCGGACTGTCCCTTTCCGGAACAGCAACAGGCTGGATGTCCACCAACGGAGGAGATTCAAGCAGGTTCGTCTATGTTGTTGTAGGACTTTTCACATTCTTTGCAATAGTTTATTCTTCCGTAAGAGGAAACAAGAGCATGAAGCTTTTCCCGTTCATTTACGGAATCGGCGCAGGATACATCTTAGCACTGGTCCTTACCCTTATAGGAAGAGCTGCAAATATCGAAGCACTTCAGATCACTAGCTTTGCATCTTTTGAAGAAGCATTCGGAACCTTCTCTGTAAAATCCATAGTAGATGTACCGAAGATCTACTTAATGAGAGCAATTCAGACAAACGGAACCTATGCAGCTATTGACTGGTCTGCAGTAGTAACCCTTCTCCTCATATATGCTCCTATAGCAGTCGTTGAACTTGCCCAGCATGTTGGAGATCACAAGAACCTTGGAAACATTATCGGAAAAGACCTTATTACAGAGCCGGGCCTTGACAGAACACTCCTCGGAGACGGAATCGGATCCATCGTAGGAACTGTCTTCGGAAGCTGCGCAAATACTACTTATGGAGAATCCATAGGCTGTGTCGCAATTACAGGAAACGCTTCTACTCATACAATCAGAACAGCTGCATTCGGATGCATGCTCCTTTCTTTCTTCACTCCCTTTGTAGCACTTATCAATTCTATTCCAAAGTGCGTAATGGGCGGAGCTTGCGTAGCACTTTACGGATTCATCGCAGTTTCAGGTCTTCAGCTTCTTTCAAAGGTTGACCTCGGAGACAACAGAAACCTCTATCCGGTTGCTGCAATTCTCGTTTGCGGTATAGGCGGACTTACACTCAGCTTTGGTCACAACAGCGCAACAGGCGGAAGTCTCATCACACTTACAGCACTTGCTGTAGCTATGGTAGTAGGTATCATCACCAGAAAGATCGTCGGCGAAGGAGCAGAAGCTCAGAGCATCGATGCTGCTGTTGCAGAGTATAAAAATGTTGAGGTTGAAGAGTAATTTTTCCTAAACCCATAGAATAAAATCTATGATAACCGGAACATAAATATACCTAAAGCACAACATTTTGTGGTTCAAAATCGGGCCTTCTACAAGGCCCGATTTTTATTTAAAAAAGCTTAAAAAAAAGTGAAAAAAGTTGTTGACAAAAGGAGGCCTTACGATTAGAATA
>CAZALQ010000009.1:10646-21128 GCA_964485605.1 uncultured Oscillospiraceae bacterium | reverse complement strand
GTAAAGAAATACGGAGATTTTACTGCTATCCCATATCTCTCTTTGGAGATCAAACCCGGTGAATTCATCACCCTCCTCGGTCCATCTTGAAGAGGAAAGACCACCCTGCTTCGAATGATCGCAGGTTTTAACTCCATCGAAGGCGGACAGTTCTACTTCGGAGACCGCCTCATCAACGATCTGGATCCGGCCAAGAGAAACATAGGCATGGTATTCCAGAACTACGCTATTTTCCCACATCTAACAGTCAGAAAGAATGTAGCCTTCGGACTTCAGAACAGAAAGCTTCCGAAGGATAAAATAGAAGCTCAGACTAATAAATTTTTAAAGCTCATGAAGATAGATCAGTTTGCAGATCGTCTTCCCGAACAGCTTTCAGGCGGACAGCAGCAAAGAGTTGCTCTTGCAAGAGCTCTTGCTATTGAACCCGATGTCCTTCTCATGGACGAACCTCTTTCAAACCTTGATGCTAAGCTTCGTGTCGAGATGAGAGAGGTCATCAAAGAGATCCAAAACAGTCTTGGTATAACCACTGTATATGTTACACACGATCAGGAAGAAGCTATGGCAGTTTCAGATAGGATAGCTGTCATGAGCGAAGGTGTCATTCAGCAGGTAGGAACACCAAAGACCCTGTATCAAAGACCGGGAAACCTCTTCGTTTCCACCTTTATAGGACGTACCAATGTAATGGAATGCAGGATCTGCGAAGGCGGCATAGAATTCAAAGACGGTTTCAGACTTCCTATGGACAATCTGGTAGATTGCAAGGAAGGAGATGAAGTCATAGCTTCCATCAGACCCGAAGAACTGGTCATCAACGAGAACGGCGAAGAAGGTCTCGATGCAACAGTGGCATACAGTACCTTCCTCGGTCTTAATACACACTATTTCGTCGACCTTGCGGACGGCCAGAGAGCAGAGATAATCCAGGAATCAAAGATCGATGATATTATCGAAAACGGAACAAAAATAAAGCTCGGCGTCAAGGCTGAGAAGATCAATGTCTTCACAAAAGACGGAAGTAAGACCCTTGTAAACTAGGAGGCCAGGTCATGACTTTAAAGAAAAAGAAAGCGGATTTCTGGGTTCTGGCAAGCCTTTTGATATTAGCCATTTATGTCGTATTCATGGTCATACCCATGATAAAGGTCTTTTATCAGGCTCTTCTCGATCCGTCCACAGGCGCAGTCTCTATGGTCAACTTCAAGAAGTTCTTTACGACGCCCTACTATAGCAATACTCTCATCAGGAGCTTTAAGGTCGCTGTCTCTGTAGCGTTTTTTTCACTCCTTGTGGGTATCCCGCTTGCCTATTTTTACAATATGTACAAGATAAGGGGCAAGAAGCTGATCCAGATGCTCATTATCCTCAGCTCCATGTCTGCTCCCTTCATAGGAGCGTATTCATGGATATTGCTTTTCGGAAATGCGGGAGTTATTACGGAATGGCTTAGAGGTTTTGGCGTAGAGGTAGGCAGCATATACGGTTTTAAGGGCATAGTTTTAGTCCTTACGACTAAGATGTATCCACTGGTGTTCCTCTATCTTTCAGGCGCCATAAAGAACATAGACAGCTCTCTTCTTGAAGCATCTGCCAACATGGGTAGAACAGGCCTTAAGAGATTTGTTACAGTAGTTCTTCCCCTTTGTATGCCTTCCATCCTTGCTGCAGCTCTCATGGTATTTATGAGAGCTCTTGCAGACTTCGGAACGGCGATGATGATTGGTCAAGGTTATATGACCTTCCCTCTTGTCATATATAACGAATTCGTTGGTGAAGTCGGAGTCAATAAGAACTTTGCCTCGGCTGTATCCGTAATAGCCATATTTATAACCCTTGTAGTGTTCCTCATTCAAAGCTGGGCCACAAGGAAGACAACCTTCTCCATGAGCGCTATGCATCACATTGAGCCAAAGAAGCCGAGTCTTTTTGTGGGAATATTGATCAATGCATACATATGGCTTGTCATAGCAATATCCACACTTCCGAATTTGTATCTTATTTATCTGTCCTTCAGGAATACAAGCAAATCAGGAAATGCTTTCGTGGAAGGATATTCACTTGACAGTTACAAATATGTATTCGGTAATATGGGTTCATCAATTTGGAACACCATCAGGATATGCGGTACGGCTTTGGTGCTCATAATAGCCCTTGCTATACTCATCTCCTACCTTGTTGTCAGGAGGCCTAATCCCATCAACAAGACCATAGACACTATGTCCATGATTCCATATATAATCCCGGGAGCTGTCATAGGCATAGCACTGATCATGTCCTTCAACAACCCGGCCTTTCCTTTGGTCGGAACGGCATGGATCATAATCATAGCAATGTGCATAAGGAGAATTCCGTATACTATAAGAAGTTCTGTAGCTATCCTTGGTCAGATACCTATGTCTATAGATGAAGCGGCAGAAAGCCTTGGAGCAGGTAAACTCAAGACTCTTATAAAGATCACTATACCGATGATGCTCAACGGTATATTTGCAGGAGCCATAATGAGCTGGGTGACGCTCATAACCGAGCTGTCCTCCTCCATCATCCTCTACTCCTACAAGACCATGACCCTAAACATTGCTGTTTACATCATGGTGGCAAGAGGATCGGACGGAAGGGCATGCGCCATGTCCACCATCCTGACGCTGTTTACGGTGGTATCTCTCCTGATATTCAACAGATTCTCAAAAGATGGCGAAATAATGATGTAATTCTAACATTACAAATGTTTAAAGCTGTGGTACAATATACTGCAGCTTTTTTATTGGAGAAATTAAAATGTTAGAAATCAAGAATTTATATTTTCAGCCTGAAGGCGAAAGACAGATTTTAAAGGATATAAATCTGGTCATCCCCGACGGTAAACTCATATGCCTTACAGGACCTAACGGCGGCGGCAAGACTACCCTTGCAAAGATGATAGCCGGAGTTGAAAAGGCAACATCAGGCGAAATTCTTTTAAACGGAGAGAGCATACTGGATAAGGATCCTACAGAAAGGGCAAAGATGGGAATCTCCTATGCCTTCCAGCAGCCCGTAAGATTTAAGGGAATCACTGTAAGGGAACTTTTATGCCTTGCAAAGGGCGAGACCGCTACAGAGGATGAACTCAATGACGTCCTTGCTCAGGTCGGTATGGTGGGAAGCGCCTATCTTGACAGAGAAGTTGATACCCATCTTTCAGGCGGAGAAATAAAGAGAATAGAGATTGCGACAGTTCTTATGAGGGACTCAAAACTCATCGTTTTTGATGAGCCTGAAGCAGGTATAGACCTTTGGTCCTTTAACAACCTCGTAAGAGTATTCGAGGAATTAAGGGATAAGAGAAATTGTTCCATGATCATTATCTCCCACCAGGAGAGGATCCTTTCCATAGCAGATGAGATCGTGCTTATTCAGGACGGAAGCGTCGGGATCCACGGACCAAGGAGCATCATATTCCCGCTCGTTTGCAAGAACGACTGCGATGACAGGGAAAACTGCCCCGTATTTGAAGAAAGAGGAGAGAACTGATGAGCACAATTGAAAGAAAACCCGTAGATGACGAAACAAAGGAACTCCTTAAAGTCGTCTCAGATGCAGATATAGAAGAGCTTTTGTCGGGAGCATTTAATATCCGTTCCAACGGAGGATGCCTCGGACGCCAGGATTCTGAGAACATAATCATAGACAGCAAGCAGGACGGCCCCGGGCTTGTCATTCACATTAAACCGGGTACAAAGGGCGAGAAAGTGTTTATACCTGCATGCATCACCGTTTCAGGAATAGACGATCTTGTTTACAACGACTTTTATGTAGGCGAGAATTCCGATGTAACCATAGTAGCCGGATGCGGTATACATACAACCACAGGAGAACCTGCAAGACACAACGGTATACACCGTTTCTTCCTTGCAAGAGGTGCTCATGCCCTTTATGAGGAAAAGCATATCGGTACCGGTTCTGATGATACAAGAAAGATAATAGATCCTGTTACTGAGGTCTTTATGGATGAAGAATCATACCTTGAAATAGACTCGGTTCAGCTCGGCGGAGTAGACAAGACCTTAAGACAGACAAAGGCAAAGCTTTCTTCCAATGCAACACTTGTCATCAAGGAAAGAATCCTTACAGACGGTGATGAAGAGGCAAGGACTGAATTCGAAGTAGAGCTCAACGGAGAAGATGCGGGAGTAAACCTCATTTCAAGATCCGTTGCCAAGGGAAATTCCCTTCAGGCATACCAGTCCAACATCATAGGAAATACAAAGTGCTACGGACATTCTGAGTGCGACGGTATCATAGCTGAGCACGGCAGAGTAGATGCAAGTCCAAAGCTCGTAGCCAACAGCGAAGATGCTCAGCTCATTCATGAGGCAGCCATAGGAAAGATCGCAGGAGAACAGATCCTGAAATTAAGAACCTTGGGACTTTCTGAAGAAGAAGCAGAAAAGGCCATCATAGACGGTTTCTTAAGATAGTAAATAAAGCATGGAAATAAAAAACACAAGGGCAGCTGTGAACTGCCCTTGTGTTTTGTTTTTCAGTTCTTTTACCAAAGTCCTTCGTCCATCATATCGTTGACAGCTTTTACGCCTTCAACTTCAGGATAGTTCTCTTTGATGATTCTTTCGATTCCCTGCTTGATTGTAAGCTGTGCATGAGGGCAGCCTGCGCAATGTCCCTGGAGCTCTACAACAACGTAGTTTTCGGGTGTATAATCGATGAATTGAACGTCGCCGCCGTCTCTTTGCAGAAATGGTCTTATCTGGTTGATGACGGACTCAATTTGTAATTTAGTTGCCATTAATTGTTCCTCCTAAAATATATTTTAAACAAGCTTTTAAGCTAAATTGTTTACGGTTGTGCTTCTTCGGCTGCTTCATCGGGAACCGACGTATATACTGCGGTAAAACCGCTTCCGTCGAAAGCTTCTATGATGATATCCTTTGACGGATCTCCGTTTTGATTCATGGTGATGGTTCCCGTTGCTCCCTGGAGTCCCTTGATCTTGTAAAGGGCCTCTGTCAGGAGGGTTTTGTTGAAGACCTTGTTAGCATCGAAAAGTCCGGTCTTCTGATTTGCATTTGTGCTGTCATACTCCTCCGGGTCGTCGGGAAGGTCTGCGTTGTATTCCGCTATAACATTGCACATGGCTGTGTAGGCCAGAAGATAGGCATCAAAGCCAAGGGCAAAGTTGTTGGATGGAACTGCATCGTTTCCGTATTTTTTATGGTATGCATCAAGGAAAGTCTTAGACATTTCCGATTGGCTTATGGTTGAGTCGTAGCTCTTTGTATAGCAGACATCATACAGCATATATGCGGCGCCGTAAAGGCTTAATGCATCGGATTCGATACCTTCCCAAAGATCTGTTCCTATCCATGAGAAATGCTTTTCCTCTACCTCTTCAGGTTCAGGCTGCGGCTGGGGCTCTTCGTACTTGACCCAGCTTCCCCATTCATCCCAGTAGCCTACCTCTTCGACCCAGTTTCCGTCCTGATCGTAGTAACCCATGGTCGTAAGATTGTCAGGGACTTTAGGCTGCTCAGGTTCTTTCTTTGGGAATTCATAATTGCTTGCTTCAAGTATCCATGGAAGAGCGAGATCAGATTTGCAGGGAGAGTAGAATGCATAGCAGCCTACTTTGTTCATTTCCTCAAAGACATAGTGCATTTCGTCTGTGCCTTCGGTTCCGTCTATGGTGATATAGTAGACGGTAGGAGTTACGCCGCTTTTTTCTATCTCTTTTCCGCTTTCGTCTATTTCTGTAAAGGAATATTCAAAGCTGTCGTGTCCCACATATTTTATGAACTCGCTTTCAAATACCTCGGCTTTGGTCTTCGCATAGTCATCTCCCTGAGGGAGAAGCACAACGGCGGCCTTTTCGCCGAGGACCTTATATGCATATTCGGCGGCGCCTTCGGCATCAAAGCTGTTTACGACGTTGACCCTCAGATAATAGGGGTTTGTCTGCGTAAGAATGGGGACTGTGCAGGTTGCTGCAATAGCCGGTGTCTGGTTGCTGTTTATTACATCGCTTGCGGCAAGAGACAGGGTATCGGAAACGCTTCCGAGAATTACAGCGCTTCCTCTGTCGATGAGCTTTTGTGTTGCTTCCTTGCAAATATCCGTATTGGACCTGTTGTCCTCATAAAGGAGCTCTACCTTGTAGGTGCCGGCGATGGGGAAGAGCTCATGGGCAAGTTCCATGCCCGCAACTTCATCTTCAGCATCGTAACTTTGCCTTCCTGTTTGAGGCTCCAGGATCCCAACCTTGATGGTCATGACATCTGGCTGCGGCGGGTCTATAAAGGCTTTTCTAAAGTTGTTCCAAGACTCGCATCCGCAAAGCGCCATGCATAAAACTACGCATAAAATAACTGATATGAATTTATATATACTCTTTTGTTTCATTTTGTATTATTTTCCCCAATTAGTCTAACTATTTTAGCATTATTTACTATATGTATCAAGTTTACAAATTTCTCTTTAAAGGGTATTATTAAAATGCTAATTTGCCATAAATGGCCAAGTTTTTTGTGTCATTTTTGTCAAGTTTTTGCGTAGTTTTTAAAGGAGTAAGTTTATGAGTTTAGGAAAACACCTCAGAGGGGCTCATGTGGATCATTGCAAGAACACAGCGGGAATGCCCATCATACCGATGACACTCCCGGAGCGTGTTGCTATCCCCATGTCTCAAAGCATAGGTGCCCCCTGCCAGCCTGTTGTGGCCGTCGGTGACCACGTAAAGCTGGGACAGCTCATCGGTAATACGGAAGCGCCGATGAGTGCGCCGATACATGCCAGTGTATCGGGAGATGTCGTGGCCATTGAGCAATTTATGACTCAGAACGGCCGTGTTGATACGAACATCATCATTCAGGCAGACGGCAAACAGGAAGTCGCAGAAACTGTTGTGCCGCCGGTCATCGACAGCAGAGAAAGCTTCCTTAAGGCAGTCCGCGATTCAGGACTTGTAGGACTTGGCGGTGCATCCTTCCCGATGTCCGTAAAATACAATGTTCCCGACGGATCTGCCGAGTATCTCATCTTAAACGGTGCAGAATGCGAGCCGTACATCACAGTAGACCATGCAGCAATGCTTTCCTACGGAAAGGAAATGATTGCCGGAATGAGAACTACTATGAAGTGGCTCAATATCAAGCACGGCATTATCGGAATCGAAGACAATAAGCCCGATGCCATTGAAAACTTCAGAAAGCTTCTTGAAGGAGCAACAGATATTGAAGTTAAGGCACTGGCTCATACCTATCCGCAGGGCGCAGAGAGAGTAATCATCTATGAATGCACCGGCAGAGTATGTGCTGCAGGCATGCTTCCTATCAATGTTGGATGCATAGTCAGTAACGTTGTCTCCATGCTTAAGCTGGAGCAGTACTTTGAAACAGGCATGCCCCTTGTTTCCAAGTTCCTTACAGTTGACGGAAATGCCGTAGCTCATCCTCAGAACATTGAAGTTCCGATCGGAACAGAAATCAGCGAAATTATAGAATTCTGCGGAGGCACAACAGCTGAGGTAAAGAAGATACTCCTTGGCGGACCGATGATGGGCCGTGCGATCCCAAGAGATGATTTCGCAGTTTTGAAGAGCAATAACGCTATCCTCGTATTTGATGAGCTCTTTGCAAACAAGCCTGAAGAAACAGCCTGCATCAACTGCGGCAAGTGCGTAGATGCCTGCCCAATGAACCTGATGCCTGCAAGGCTTTCAAGAGCTTACAAGGACAAGAACGTGGATGCTCTTCGTGAATATAACGTAATGACATGTATGGACTGCGGATGCTGCGCATACGTATGTCCTGCAAGAAAGCCTCTTAACTTCGAGTTCAGACTCGCAAAGGGACTCGTTCAGGAGGACGATAGAAAACGCAAGGAAAAGGAGGCAAAGAACTAATGGCTGAAAGACATACAAACCTCATAGTTTCCGCTGCGCCTCATGTAAATGCACCTCAGAACACTGCAAGCATCATGCGCGATGTATGCATCGCTTTGATCCCTGCAGTAACGGTTGCCGTATATATCTTTGGACTTAGGGCTCTTATACTTACCCTTGTCTGCTGCGCAGCATGCGTATTCCTTGAATGGCTTACAAGAAGAATCATGGGAAGAAGCGATACGATCTCCGATTGGAGCGCCATGGTCACAGGCCTTATCCTGGCCCTCAACCTTCCCGTTTCCATGCCTTACTGGATGGCAATCGTAGGATGCATAGCAGCAATCGTTGTTGCAAAGCAGATCTTCGGAGGCCTCGGACAGAATTTTGCAAACCCTGCAATCGTAGGAAGAATTGCACTTTTCATAGGATTTGCAACTCAGATGTCAACCTGGGCAGTAACGCCTAAGATGTCATCTGCCATCATAAACGTATCAGGTGCAGATGCCGTTTCCGGCGCAACACCTTTAGGCCTTTGGGCAAGCGGAAGAGCAGTACCTACCAATCTTGAGATGTTCCTTGGAAACATCAACGGATCCATGGGAGAAATCTCAGCAGCAGCTCTTCTTATCGGCGGTATTTATCTTGTTATCCGCAAGGTCATCTCCCCGATCATTCCTTTGAGCTTCATAGGCTCTGTTGCAGTTATGGCTCTTATCTTCGGACAGGATCCTATTTTCCAGATTTGCGCAGGCGGCGTAATGCTCGGTGCAATCTTCATGGCAACAGATTATGTTACATCTCCTATTACTAACTGGGGTAAGGTTATCTTCGGTATAGGATGCGGAGTCCTTACAATGCTCATCAGAATGTACGGAAGTTATCCTGAAGGTGTATCTTTTGCGATCCTCTTTATGAACATCCTCGTGCCGCACATCGATAACCTTACAAAGCATGTGGCATTCGGCATGGAGAAAGGAGGCAAGAAGTAATGGAAAAGAAATCTAAACTTTCGATCTTTACCAACGGCCTTATTAAGGAAAATCCGATTCTGGTGCTGGTTCTCGGAACCTGCCCGACTCTGGCTCTTTCCACAGCCGCTATGAACGGTATATACATGGGTCTTGCCTTGACCTTCGTACTTACCTGTTCCAACATATTCATCTCTGCATTAAAGAGAATAATACCCGATGCAGTCAGAATCCCTTGCTTTATTACGGTTATAGCTACATTCGTAACCATAGTACAGCTGGTTATAAAGGCATTCATGCCTCAGCTTGACAGCGTTCTTGGCGTATACATTCCCCTTATCGTTGTTAACTGCATAATCCTTGGCAGAGCTGAAATGTTCGCCTGCAAAAATACCATCGTAGATTCAGCCCTTGACGGACTCGGAATGGGCATAGGATATATGATAGCTCTTACCTTCATGGGCGCCGTAAGAGAGCTCATAGGTGCAGGCACAGTCTTCGGACTTACAGTAACCGCCAATGCGATTACTCCATTTTCCATCATTACACTTCCACCAGGGGGCTTCTTCATCTTCGGATGCATCATCGCTCTGATGAACAAGCTTACCAAGGGAAAGGTAAGAGAAAAGCAGCAGAACAAGTGCATGGGTTGCCCCGGCAGCAGTTTCTGCTCCCAGTCACAGGAAGGAGGTTGTGAACAGTAATGAAAGCAGCACTTTTCTTAATATTTACAGCCATAATCACCAATAACTATGTATTGGTACAGTTCCTCGGAATTTGTCCTTTCCTGGGCGTTTCCAAAAAGCTGAACAACGCCATGGGCATGTCCGTTGCAGTTATCATAGTAATGGTACTTGCAACAGCAGTTACATGGCCCATCCAGACATATCTCCTTGACCCCAACGGCATAGGATACATGCAGACCCTGGTCTTCATCCTCGTTATCGCTGCCCTTGTACAGCTCATAGAGATACTGCTTAAGAAATTCATTCCAAGCCTTCATGCGGCTTTGGGTGTTTATCTTCCGCTCATTACGACAAACTGCGCAGTACTCGGTGTCTGCGTACTCAATATCACTAATGAGTATACCTACGGACAGGCTCTCCTTAACTCCTTTGGTTCAGGCGTCGGCTTCATGCTCGCCATGTTCCTCTTTGCAGGAGTAAGAAGCAGAATCGAAACAAACGACTATCCGGAAGCCTTTAAGGGCATTGCCGGAACTTTGGTTGCTGCTTCCATCGTGAGCCTTTCCTTCCTCGGTTTCTCCGGACTTGTTTCCGGACTTTTCGGAATGTAAGGAGGAATAAAGATGTCAGCATTTGTAACACCTGTTCTCCTCACAGTAGGAATAGCCTGCGTAGCGGCAATCATGCTTGCACTTGCATCCAAATTCTTTGCCGTTCCCGTAGATGAAAAACAAATAGCCATTAGAGAATGCCTTTCAGGAGCCAACGCTCCGTGGCCATTCTGTCCGCCTCATAGTACGCCTGAGCCCGCTGGGCAGTCAGGGCTGACAGAGACGCCTCCCTCCGGGCGGTTATTAGGGTCAGGGAGGTAAAAACAGCCATGCACAGTACACAAAATATCATCACAAGAGTGACCGCCCCGGAGACCGAACCGCCGCGCTTCATC
>CAZALQ010000009.1:0-10636 GCA_964485605.1 uncultured Oscillospiraceae bacterium | reverse complement strand
GAGCCAACTGCGGCGCCTGCGGATATGCAGGATGCGATGATTATGCAAAGGCTCTTTCTGAGGATCCTACCATTCCTTCAAACCTCTGCGCTCCCGGCGGTGACTCCGCAGCAACAAAGATTGCGGCAATACTCGGCCAGGAAGCCATGGACGTTATCGAAAAGGTTGCAGTTGTCCACTGCTCCGGAATCACTGACGTAACCAAGAAGGAAATGGAATATCAGGGACTTTCATCCTGCGCAGCTGCAAAGGGTTTCTTCGGAGGCCCCGGCACATGCAAATTCGGATGCATCGGCCTTGGTGATTGCGAAAAGGCATGTCCTCACGGCGCCATTCAGGTTTGCGAAGGCGTAGCCAAAGTAGACAGAAACATATGCATAGGCTGCGGAATCTGCGCAAGGACCTGTCCTCAGCACTTAATTGAGATAGTACCTCTTAAATCAAGAGTAGTTGTAGGCTGCTCATCCTGCGATAAGGGCAAGGCTACAACCAATGCCTGCGACAGAGGATGCATAGGCTGCAAGAAGTGCGAAAAGGAATGTCCTTTCGATGCAATTCATGTTGAGAACAACCATGCAGTGATCGACTACGATAAGTGCAAATCCTGCGGCAAGTGCTCTAAGGTATGTCCAAGAGGAATCATCAATGTATTCCCCAAGGATCCGAGAGCATCCCAGAACCCTGCGGCACCTAAGCCGCAAAGACTGCCGGAAGCAGTGGAAGCCCACGCACCGGAAGAAGAAAAATAAACTCATAAAAGCTACATAGACGGAGCCTTCAATGTGAAGGCTCCTTTTTTATGGTATAATGCAAATGTGGGAGTTTCTTCCTATACAGTTTCACGAAGTGCATATAATTAGGGCTTAATATTATGAAGACATTTAGAAACATTTTAATTGGGGTGATTATTATGGCAGCATCGTTTCTTTCTGCCTGCGGAAGGCAGAGCTATACTGTAGGCACGGATGTAAGACTTGATGAGATAACGTCAGTCTATGCAGGAGGCAGCGGCATGACCATCGATTCTCAGTGGAGTTATGGGATTTACAAGGCCGAAGATAAATATTCCATGACGAGAGTTTGGTGGGATGAAAAGAAAAATAAGATGAGAGAAGAGACTGCCCAAATCGACAGATACGAGTATGAGGAGATACTCTACAGCCTTGAGGGATATAAATACAAAAAATATAAAGCTGATACCAAGGTTATGGACGGCGAGACTGAAAGCGTCAGGATCGTATGGCCAAGGGACCCCAACGGCTCCTACAGGATGGATTTTGGCGAAGACGGTATGTACAGGGTGGTAAATGCCATGAGCCTTGTTTGGGGCAATTACGGA
The DNA here is from genome assembly GCA_964485605.1 of uncultured Oscillospiraceae bacterium. Lineage (GTDB taxonomy): Bacteria > Bacillota > Clostridia > Peptostreptococcales > Anaerovoracaceae > RUG13409. Next base: position 9,297 of record CAZALQ010000009.1, on the reverse strand, counting down.
TATACGTTTGAAGATCCCATTGAAATTGAACAAATACAGGAGTTCTCCATTGGCTATGGACCTGAGGATATATATGAAGGCAGGCAGGTTTTTGAGGCAAGGCTCGAGGATGGAAAGGTAATTGCATTATACAAACCTATGGGAAGGAGAATGGAAGATGCATATACCAAAGAAGCAGATCCATCTCTTCTTTCGGAAATAAAAAGGCTTATGGAAGAAACGGGAGCAAACAGATGGGACGGATTTCAGGGACACAGCATGGCTCTAGACGGATCTTCTTTCTCCATGACAGTCACAGGCAGTGACGGCAAGAGCATTAGCGCATACGGTCATATGAGCTATCCTGATGGCTTTGGGAACTTCTGGGAGCAAATCGAAGGATTGTTTACAACAGCATTTGGAGGGGAGCTTCCCGGAGGCGACTTCTGATGGCAATGGATTTTAAATATGTGAGAATACAGGGGAAAGAGCTTGCAAGAATCAAGAACCCGTCGTCTGCTGGTTTAAAACAGAAAACTCTGACGAAATGATGAAGATGATAAGACCTGCCATGTGGCTTTTGGAAAGGTACAATCATCCCTATTATGTGGTATATACCAACTTCCCCGGAGAAATAGTATATGAGGATCAGTACCAGGTAGCAGCTATTGCAGACGGAGAGCTTCAGATAGAGGAGCTCCAGGAATCCTGGTCACCGAAAGAAGAATGAGATTTGTAATTCAAAGAGTAAAAAATGCATCCGTGACCGTAAATAATGAGGTCGTGGGTGAAATAGGAAAGGGCTTCCTTGTATTTATAGGCGTAACAGGCAGCGATACAAGGGAAACCGCAGATAAGATGGTAAAGAAGATGCAGGGCCTTCGCATCTTCGAAGATGAAAATTGCAAAACCAACCTCGCCCTTTCAGAGGTGGGAGGGGAGGTGCTCCTCGTGTCCCAGTTTACCCTTTATGCGGATTGCAAGCACGGCAACAGGCCGAGCTTTACAGACGCAGCAGAGCCTAAAATGGCCAATGAGATGTACGAATACATCATAAAAAAGACCAAGGAATATATACCGTCCGTAAGAGTGGGTATATTCGGAGCCGATATGAAGGTAGAGCTTTTAAACGACGGTCCCTTTACGGTAATCCTGGACTCTGACAAACTCTGAGATATCTATCCGGCTGCCCTACCGGAAAAGAGTTTAAGCCTTCAATAAAGGGAATATATAGGATGCAAATATTATGCATCAGTAGTATAATTAGTTGGTTTGAATTATTTAATAATTATTAGGGTAGGTTTATGACTAATTACGATGTTACTATTATCGGCGCAGGAATTACCGGCGCCATGGCAGCGAGAGAATTGTCCAGATACGATTTAAAAATCTGCATTCTCGAAGCTGCATCCGATGTGGCAATGGGAGCCACTAAAGCAAATTCGGCTATAGTCCACGCCGGCTTTGACGCAAAGGAAGGTACTCTTAAGGCTAAGTTCAATGTAGAGGGCTCAAAGATGTTTGAGCAGGTCTGCAAAGAGCTTGGCGCAAAGTACAAGAGAATAGGAGCTCTTGTAGTCGGTTTCTCAGATGAGGATAAAAAGACGTTGGAAGACCTTCTTCAGCGTGGAATTAAAAACGGAGTTGAGGAGCTTAAACTCCTCACTTCAAGAGAAGAAATACTTGCCATCGAACCCAATATAGGGGAGAAGGTATGCTGCGCTCTTTATGCGCCCACATCCGCCATTACATGCCCCTATGAACTCTGCATAGCGGCAGTCGGCAATGCCATGGATAACGGTGCAGAGCTTAAGCTGAACTATAAGGTTGATTCGATCAAAAAGGGCGAAGATGAATTTATCATCAACGATGAAATAAAGACAAAGGTCGTCATCAATGCAGCCGGATGCCATGCAGACGAAGTTGCAAAGATGGTCGGAGATGATTCCTTTACAATCACTCCGAGAAGAGGCGAATATGTTCTCCTTGACAGAGAAGCAGGCGGCACAGCAAAGCACACCATTTTCAGATGTCCAAGCGCCATGGGCAAGGGCATACTGGTAACGCCTACAGTAGACGGCAACCTCCTTTTAGGACCGACAGCAGAGAATATCGAAGATAAGGAAGACAAGACCACAACACTTGAAGGTCAGGATCTTGTTAAAAAATCTGCTCCTATGCAGGTCGAGAATATCGATTTAAGAAAGAGCATCACAAGCTTTACAGGTCTCAGAAGTGTCGGCTCTACAGGAGACTTTATCATCAATGAGCCAGTAAAGGGATTTATCAATGCATCAGGTATTTAGATCCCGGGTCTTTCATCAGCACCTTCAATCGCAGTCTGCCTTGCACAGATGGTCGGCGAAGATGTTGAGCTTAAAGAAAATCCAAAGTTTAACCCCTTAAGGAAGCCTGCTCACTACTTTACTGAGATGACCCTTGAGGAAAAGAACGAAAAGATCAAAGAAGATCCAACCTTTGGTCATATAATCTGCCGCTGCGAAACAGTAACAGAAGGTGAGATACTTGAGGCTCTCAGAACAAATCCGAAGCCGACAGATCTTGACGGAATAAAGAGAAGAACAAGAGCTCAGATGGGAAGATGCCAGGGAGGCTTCTGCTCACCGTATATCGTAGAGCTCATTGCAAAGGAACTTGGAATAGATGAAACCGAGGTCACAAAGACAGGCGGTAATTCCAATATTCTTGTGGGAAGAACAAAGGCGGCAAGGAGGTAGCGGCAATGGAAAATGTAAAAGAAGTTAAGATAGCCGTTATCGGCGGAGGCCCGGCAGGCCTTGCTGCAGCACTGGCTGCAAATGAAAACGGAATAGATGCCAAGGATATACTCATCATCGAAAGAGAAGAATCCCTTGGCGGAATACTTAAGCAGTGCATACACAGCGGATTCGGTCTTCACAGATTCGGTGAGGAATTGACAGGTCCCGAATATGCCCACAGATATGTGGCAATGGTTAAAGAGGCGGGGATTCCCTACCTTTGCAACGCCATGGTCCTTGAGCTAAAGGGCGGAGAGGAAGACGGCGTTAAGACCATTAAGGCTACTTCCAGTGTAGACGGCATAGTTACGATCAGGGCACAGGCAGTTGTCCTTGCAATGGGCTGCAGAGAAAGACCGAGAGGGGCTCTAACCATCGCCGGCGAAAGACCTGCAGGAATCTATACAGCAGGAACCGCCCAAAAGTATGTCAATATTATGGGATTCATGCCCGGAAAGAAAGTTGTCATTCTCGGTTCAGGAGACATAGGCCTCATTATGGCAAGAAGAATGACCCTTGAAGGAGCACAGGTTCTTCAGATTTGCGAGATCATGCCTAAGATTTCAGGCCTTGCAAGAAATGTACAGCAGTGCGTATCTGACTTTGGCATTCCACTTCGCTTAAACTGCACTGTAGTAAAGGTACACGGAAGAGAAAGAGTTGAAGGCGTAACCATAGCAGATGTCGATGAAAACCTGAATCCAAAGCCGGGAACGGAAAGATTCTTAAAGTGCGATACTCTTCTCCTTTCCTGCGGACTCATTCCTGAAAACGATCTTTCAAGAGCAGCAGGAATCGATATTGACCCAAGGACTAACGGAGCAGTATGCGACGATAAGGACCAGACATCAATGCCGGGAGTATTTGCCTGCGGAAATGTCAGAAAGGTATTTGACCTTGTAGATAATGTATCAAAGGATGCTGTAGTTGCCGGTAAGGCTGCAGCTGAATATGTGAGGGGGTAATTGAAATGGAAGAGAAGAAAATAACCTGTGTTATTTGCCCTAACAGCTGCGTTATAACCGTAAAGCACGAGGGCGAGAACATCATAGAAGTCTCCGGAAACAATTGCGAAAGAGGCCTTAAGTATGCAAGCGCCGAAGCAATTCATCCTGTAAGAAGCATTTCTTCAACAGTTCGCTGTGAGGATGGACATGTAGTTGCTGTTAAAACCAGCGTACCTGTACCAAAGGAGAATGTATACGACGTAATGTGGGAGATCAACCACTTTACAGCTCCGAACGATATTGCCTTTGGAGATGTGGTCATTCCCCATGTATACGGCCTTGAAGCTGATGTCGTGGTAATAGGCGGTTAGTATTTAAAAATATAAGAGATGCTCCTTAAGGACGGTATTTCCTGTAGGGGCATCTCTTTTTTGGTATTATTTAAAAAGAAGAACTTATGAAAACCTATGTTTAGTGATTAATTGTCTTTTGCAAAGAAAGAATAACATTGATTCCTAAAGGGAAGCTAAAGGCTTTGTGAAGATTTCACGAGTATGGAAACAAAAAGGGCTTAAATAGTGTAATTTATTGATAGGGATTTAGATATATGGAGGAAAGAATGAAGATTTTAGTATTAAAAGGAAGCGGAAACATTCACGGATCATCTGCACTTCTTGCAGATGAATTTATGAGAGGCGCTAGAGAAGCCGGCCATGAGGTTGCTGAATTCAACGTAGCAAGGGCCGATATCTCAGGCTGCCTCGGATGCAATGCCTGCTTTAAACTGGGAAGCTGCGTACAAAAGGATGATAATGAGAATATTTTAAAGGCAATGATAAAGGAAGCTGATATGCTTGTATTTGCCATGCCTGTTTACTATTACGGTTGGCCTGCACAGCTTAAGGCTGTCATAGACCGTTTCTACAGCTATAACTCAGAGCTCATGAAGATGAACAAAAAGACGGCACTTCTTGCTGTTGCCTTTGATGATTCGGACGAAGTATTCTCTTCAGTCACATCCTATTACAAGCTTGTAGCAAACTATATGCATTTTGAAATAAAAGGCATCATTGAGGGAAGGGGCTGCGGCACCCTTAAGATGACAAGTGAAAGCAAGTATCCTGAGCTTGCCTACGAGCTTGGAAAGAGTTTGTAAAAATGTGCGGCAGATATACAACGGCCCAGCTTGCATACGACTGGATCGAAGAGCAGCTTGAAATGGGATGGGATCCCATGGAGGACTGTCCCGACGGAGATATATTCCCCGGAGACAATATTCAGATCGTTGCAGCCGGTGAGGACGGCCCAAAGCTCATGAAAGCAAATTGGGGCCTTTTGGGAAAGGAAAAGGGTCTTATCATAAATGCAAGATGCGAAACTGTTCTGTCAAGGCCCTCCTTTGCTGCATCCTTTGAGGCAAGGCGCTGCCTTGTTCCCGCATGCGGATTTTATGAGTGGGATAAGGATAAGAATAAAGTGCTCTTTAAGAATCAAGGAGATGAGCCTATTTATCTTGCAGGCTTTTGGACCTATGCAAACGATGAGTACTGCTTTGTAATACTCACAACGGATGCTAATGAATCCATGGCAAGCGTTCACGACCGCATGCCGGTCATGATCAAAGCATCTGACGCAAGGGCGTGGCTTTATGATTTTGAAAGAGCTAAGGAGATGCTTCTTATTACTATGCCTGCTTTAAATTCCTTTAGGGATTCTGAGCAGATCAGTTTCTTTTAAGCCTTAAGTTTCACTTAAGGAAAGTATATTAAGATATATGAGAAAATAAGACATCGGAGGGAAAGATGAAACTTCTCATAGCAGAGGACGAGCTTGATTTAGCAGAGGCTCTTACGGCACTTTTTGAAAAGAATCAATTTACGGTAGATGCCGTAAATGACGGGCAGGATGCCTATGACTATGCAATGGGCGGGGATTATGATGCCATAATTCTTGATGTTATGATGCCGAAAATGAACGGCATTGAGGTATTAAGGCGCTTAAGAGAAGAGGGTCTTAATACTCCTATAATGATGCTTACTGCAAAAGGACAGAAGGACGACCGCATAACAGGATTTGATGCAGGCGCCGATGATTATCTTCCAAAGCCCTTCGCTGCCGATGAACTTATCTCAAGGGTAAGAGCTCTTTTAAGGCGCAGCGGTGGATATACAAGCACTGTTCTTTCCTTTGGTGATGTCAAACTTGATACGGCGGCAGGTCTTCTTTCCTGCGGCGAAAAGGAGCAAAGGCTTTCCGGAAGGGAGTTCCAGGTAATGGAGCTCTTTATGAGAACGCCCAAAGTCCTCATATCTGCTGATAAGCTCCTTGAAAGGATTTGGGGATGGGAGAGCGATGCGGAAATCAATGTTATTTGGGTGCACATCTCAAATCTCAGAAAAAGGCTTTCAGCTATAGGTTCTAACGTAACCATAAAGGCTGTGCGCGGTATGGGATATATGCTGGAGGATACAAGTGATAAATAAGCTGAGAAAGAAATTCATAAAGATAGCTATGATCTCGGTGCTCCTTGTCATGGTATTTCTTACGGCAGTACTCAATATAGGGAACTTCCTTTCTGTCAATGCAGACCTTAAGGAAACCCTCATCATGATAAGCGAAAACCCTGAGATCTTTCAGAGAAAGAATTACGGACCTTTTCCCATGGACTACGGTCCCGGGGAAATTGAACCGATAAACCCCGGACATGATTTTCCGCAGGGTGGCGGCGATCCGAAATATGATGACGATGAATATGATGAGGATGACTGGCATGCTCCTATAGACAGGAGAGAGGGGGAGAAAAATTGGGATTTTTCAGGTAAAGACGGGCCCTTCAGTCAGGAGACACCGTATTCAACCAGGTTCTTTATATTGGAGTTCGACTCTGATGGAAATCTCCTTTCATCAAACTTCGATAACATAGCAGCTGTCAATAAGGACGATACAAAAGAGTACCTGGCAGTAGCGGTGAAAAAGGGCGAAGGCTTTGGCTACTACGATTCATATAAGTACTATGTATATGAATCGGGAGAAGATGAATATACGGGCATCTTCCTTTCGGCCTATGCAGAAAGCAGGTCCTGCAAAACTGTGTTTTTTGTCTCCCTTGCAGCAGCGGCAGCCTGCGTAATACTTGTGTATATATTGGTAGTCCTTCTTTCAAAGAAGGCTATCGATCCTGTTGTAAAGAGCGCTGAAAGACAAAAGCAGTTCATAACCGATGCAAGCCATGAGCTTAAAACTCCTCTTACGGTCATCAACACGAGCTTATCAGTTCTCGAGATGGAGGTCGGCCGGCAAAAGTGGATAGATAAGGCCAAAGGACAGACAGAAAAGATGAGCGAACTTGTAAACGATCTTGTGACTCTGTCCCGCATGGATGAAGAAAAGCCCGTTATGAATGTCTCCGATATGAATGCAAGCGCTGCGGTCGCGGAAACTGTGGAATCCTTTAGGGACAGCCTGGAGCAAAAGGGATACAGCTTAAAGACCGATATCGAAGAAGGCTTAGTATACAGAGGAGATGAATACATGGTAAGACAGCTTGTATCTATACTCCTTGAAAATGCACTTAAATATTGCAAGGAAGGCGGAGAGATATCCGTAAGTCTTTCAAAGGGAAGGAAAGGCATCATTATCAAAGAATCAAATCCCTGCGAAAATCTTGATAAGGATGAACTTCCAAAGCTCTTCGACAGATTCTATAGAGCGGATAAGGCGAGAACTTCAGGCGGAGGCTTCGGTGTAGGCCTTTCCATCGCAAGGGGCATTGCGGAAGCCCATCACGGAGAGATAAACGCGAGTTCACCGTCGGAAAATGAGATTTTGTTTACAGCTGAATTAAGATAAAAAAGGTCTGTACCAAAGCGGTACAGACCCTTTTTTATATATGCGTTTTAATATTCTATTTCGGAAGAATCGGGAACCTCTGCCGGAACCTTCATTCTTTCAGGTGTGATCGTCAGCTTTCCGTCAAAATGAGAGCCGGGATTTGTAATTAAAGTCTTAACATCCAAAGCTCCCTTAAGGGATCCTGTGTCAGAAATTTCAGCTACATTGCTGATGATGAGAGTTCCGTCTATTTCGCCGTCTACGAGTACATCGCTGGCCTTTGCATCGCCATTGAGAAAACCGCCTTCAGCAATATGAATCTTTGATTCGAATATAATATCGCCTTTTAATGTTCCCTTGATCTCAAGCGTATCACTTGTAATGAAATCACCAACCAAGGTGACTCCCTTTCCGATTGTAGTTACCCTTGACGGTACAAAAGAAGGAGCCTTGGGCTCAACCGGTTTTTCCACGACTGGAACAGGTTCTTCTGTTCTTTTTCTGCCAAACATGACAAATCCTCCAAATTTTATTTAATTACAGTAGTATAATACATCATAACTTGCGTGAAATCAAAGAAAAGAATACAATAACTATGTTATAATTTCTGAAAATTCAAGATAAAGGAATATACAATGGAAAAGAAAACATTTTACATCACCACACCTATTTATTACCCGAGCGACAATCTTCATATAGGACATACCTATTGCACAGTCATGGCTGACGCCATGGCAAGATTTAAAAGGCTTCAGGGCTATGAGGTCCGCTTCCTTACAGGAACCGATGAACACGGACAAAAGATTCAGACTAAGGCGGCTGAAAAGGGAGTCACACCTCAGGAGTATGTTGATAACATCGTAGGCGGAATTGAAAAACTCTGGGCTACAATGGAGATTTCCTATGACGATTTCATTCGTACAACGCAGCCTCGCCATATGAAGCGCGTGCAGGAACTCTTTATGAAGATGTACGAAAAGGGAGATATATATAAAGGAGCATATGAAGGCTGGTACTGCGTACCCTGCGAAAGCTACTGGACAGAAAGCCAGCTTGGCGAAGGACATACCTGCCCGGACTGCGGAAGACCGGTTCAGAAGGCATCTGAGGAGGCATACTTCTTTAAGCTTTCGAAATATGCTCAGCCCGTAAGAGAGCTCCTTGCAAAGGGTGAATTCCTTCAGCCCATGACAAGAGTAAATGAGATGCTCGGCTTTATAGACCAGGGCCTTGAAGATCTTTGCATTTCAAGATCATCCTTTGACTGGGGCATCCCTGTACCTATCGATGACAAGCATGTCATGTATGTATGGCTCGATGCACTTTCCAACTATATCACTTCCCTTGGCTATCCGTTTATAGACGGAGGCGTTGAGGGAGATGTTGAAGGAGAATCCGACGGATCCCTTTACAAAAAGTTCTGGCCTGCAGATTTCCATCTGGTAGGAAAGGAAATTGTTCGTTTCCATTCCATCATTTGGCCCGCAATGCTCATGTCTGCAGAAGTTCCTCTTCCAAAGCATGTGCTTGGACATGGATGGATACTCATAGACGGCGGCAAGATGTCAAAATCAAAGGGTAATGTAGTTGACCCGGTAGTCCTTATTGACCGCTACGGAGTGGATGCTCTTAAGTATTTCCTCCTTCGCGAATATACCTTCGGTCAGGACGGAGCATTTACTAATGAAGTAATGCTCAACAGACTCAATTATGACCTTGCCAATGACCTTGGAAACCTTGTTTCAAGAAGCGTTTCCATG
>CAZALQ010000008.1:1164-21205 GCA_964485605.1 uncultured Oscillospiraceae bacterium | reverse complement strand
TCTTCACGACCAGCTACACGGTAACAGAGGCTGACATCCTTGCAGGCGAAGTTGTCAACGTAGCAACAGGTAAGGGCACAAGCCCAGATCCAGATGAACCGGATGTTCCTGTAACACCGGGTCCAGATCCAGAACCTACAGTTGAACCAGACGGACACCTAACGATCACAAAGGAGACAACTTCTACACCTGAAAATGAAGACGGTTATACTCTTGATGAAGTGATCACATACCAGATCACAGTCTTAAACGACGGTAACCTGACCATTACAGACATCGAAGTCGAGGATGAACTCACAGGAGATAAATGGACTATCAAATCCCTTGCTCCTGGAAAGACAGCAGTATTTGAAACAAGCTATACTGTAACTGCAGAGGATGTTCTTGCAGGAGAGGTCCTCAACGTTGCAACAGGAAAGGGCACAAGCCCAGATCCAGATGAACCGGATGTTCCTGTAACACCGGGTCCAGATCCAGAACCTATAGTTCCGGTTAACGACGAAGTCGTAGTAAGTATCCGTGAGCACAGCGGCACATTTACCTATGACGGAGCAGCACATACTGTAACAGGATATGATGTTGTATCTATAAGCGACGAAAGATATGCGGAAGCAGACTTCAGCTTCAGCGGAAACGATTCTGTAACAGGAACACAAGTCGGAACATACAATATGGAAATTACTGCTGCAGACTTTACAAACAACAGTAAAGTATTTGCAAATGTAAGCTTCGTAATTGAAGACGGTACATTGGTAATAGAAGAAGCACCTTATGTGCCTCCGACACCGACACCTGGACCGGAACCAACTCCGAGAACAACATATCCGCACCTGACAGTCGAAAAGGTTGTAACATCTACACCTGAAGATGCTGATGGATATAAGGAAGGCGAAACTGTCAGATACAACATCACAGTAACCAACGACGGAAACGGTGATGCAACTAACGTAGTTGTAAGCGATGCCCTTACAGGAGATACCTGGACAATTGACTTCCTTGCACCGGGTGCAAGCCGCACATTCCAGGCAACTCACACCGTAACTGAGGCAGATGTTGAAAACGGTCGAGTAGTCAACGTTGCAACAGCGACAAGCGACAACACAGATCCTGCTAACCCGCATACACCGGGAACAGCAGAGGTAACGACAATCGAGACAATCGAACCTGACAATCCACCTCTCGTTAACGATAGTGCATGGGCACTCATCAACCTGATTGCAACAGTAGGAACTGCTATCACATCCATAGTCCTTCTTATCAAGGCCCTTGGAAAGAAGAAGGAAGAAGAGGATGATGAGGAAGAAGTCGACGAAGAAGGCAAACCTGTAACAAAGGAAAAGCCGGAAGAAGACGAAGAAAAAGAAGAAACGATTAAGCGCCACAGATTGATGAAGATACTCTCCATCATCCCGGCAATCGCAGCAATCGTAACCTTCATCCTCACCGAGGATATGAGCGCACCGATGGTACTCATCGATAAGTGGACAATCCTCATGGTCGTATACTTCCTTGTAAATATCATTCTTGGAATTCTTTCCAGAAAGAAGAAGGAAGATGCCGATGATGACGACGACGATGAAAATGACGAAAGTCAGACAGCAACCGCCTAAGGCAAAACAATAACAGACTAAATGTCTACAAGCCCTCCGGAAAACCGGAGGGCTTTTTTCATTGGAGAATTGTTGACAAAAGTATATATATAAATATATACTTTTCTTGCAAAACAGGAGGGGCTTGTATGGAAAGTGCAAAAATATTTACAAACGGTGGTTCTCAGGCAGTTAGGCTGCCAAAGGACTGCAGATTCGATAAGGACGAAGTCTTCGTTAAAAAGATAGGAAATGTGGTGATACTTATGCAAAAGGAAGATATGAGCAATACAATGATGACAGCTCTTAAGCTTTTTACAGAGGATTGTTTTAGAGAAGATATCGAGGACTTACCACTGCAGGAAAGAGAATTATAAATGAAGTACATGCTCGATACTAACATTATCATCTATGCTAAGAATAAAAGACCTAAAGGGGTACTGGAGAAACTAAAGAATTGTTCGCCGGAAGAACTTTGTATATCTGCCGTGACATTGGCAGAACTCGAATACGGCGTGGCAAACAGTTCAAATCCCGAATATAACCAGCTGGCACTTCTATTGTTTCTGACAGGCATAGAGGTTCTCCCCTTTGATGCAGATGCAGCTATGCAGTATGGGAATATACGAAAAGAGCTAAAAGATGAGGGTAATTTGATTGGTGCGAATGACCTTTTGATTGCTGCCCATGCAAAAGCAAAGGATCTTATTTTAGTCACAAACAATACAAAGGAGTTTGAAAGGGTAAAAGGTTTAAAGCTTGAAAACTGGATTTAATATTAGTCTAAAACTTAAGTTAAATTTTACACAATTCGTCGCACTTTTGTGTTAATATATGCGTAGTGATTTTACTTAGGAGGAAATACAGTGAAAAAAGTATTAAGCATTTTGCTTGCAGCAGTGATGGTTTTCTCACTTGCAGCCTGCGGCAAGGATAAGGATGCAGATTTTGAATGGACACGCCAGGGGTATTTCAAGGATGATAATGACAACCTTGTATACATATATCCTTCAGAAGATGAAGAAAACCCCGGATGGACTGTTGGTTGCATGATTGAAGAGGGAATGTACGGATGGTACATTCAGCAGGAAGGAAAGACTCTTCATGGAAATGTCAATGCACCGTATATGGAAGGAGATGCCTTTGTTGTAACCATTGAAGAGGAAGGAGAAGACGGAATTCTTCTTACTCTTGAAAGCGGAAAGGTATATCACCTCAAGGCATATGAAATGCCCGAAGCAAAGGTCGTAGTTACCATCAATACAAAGGGAGATGGAACAATCGCATATGCTAAGGAAGGTGAAGAACTTGTCTTTGATGATGAGTTCCCGGCTCAGAGCGCATATCTTGGACTCGAAGATTTCGAGACATATACTTTCGGAGCAAAGCCAGACGAAGGAAATAAGTTCTGGAAGTGGACAAAGAACGGAGAAGATTTCTCTACGGATGAGGTTGTAACCTTTGAACTGAACGAAAATGCAGACTATACAGCATGGTTTGGAAAGAAGGGCAGCGATGAGACTCATGTAGACCTTGATTCAGTTAAGACCATGGGAGAGCTCCTCGGACTTCCGGAATACGGAACAGCTTCAGGAGACGGCAAATTTATGTATGGATTTGAACAGGACTGGGTATATTACTGCGCAGTAGCAAGTGCAAGCGATGAGGTAATAAGCCAGGTAATTGACCTTGATTGGGATGACCCTGAGTACAGTTCAAAACTTGCTGATATAATTGGGTCCTTGGAAGTTGAAAAGATCATCAATATCTCCGAGAAAGAACTTAAGGGAGATGCCCTTAAGGCTGTTGTCGGAAAGAGCGGCGAAGAACTCTTAAACGAGGGCTGGATAGTTTCCGGATATAACCTTCAGGATATGCAGTTCACCATGTCCTATGACTGTTTCTCATATTATGTAGATATGGAAGGCGAAGTAAAAGATAAGGATAACTTCAACGAGGAAGAAGATATTAAGAGCCTAAAGGTCAAGAGCATAGTATGCAACGGTGTGGAAGATCATACCGCACTTGATTAATACAAAAAAGGCAATGAAAAATCCTGAGCCTTAAAAGCTCAGGATTTTTTGTTACTTTTATTGCTTAAATAGCTTGTGTCTAACAGGCATAAGCGCTGATGCTAAAAGCTCTCCTAAAATATAGCATCCGCCTATTTCGCCGAGGACTATATATCCCATCTCGAGTATGAAGGGGAAATCAAGTCCGTATCCATACTTGAGAACTATGGGAATGAGAATAGCGTTTGCGACTATCGCAGGTATGGGCACAAGCCAGCGATTACCTTTCAGCATCCATCCGCCTATTGCTCCTATAAGGGTGGCAATGCTTCCGAGGATTACATCAAGCATTACGCCGCCTCCGAGAAGGTTTGCAATGATGCATCCTACGAATAATCCCGGTATTGCAGCCGGCGTAAAGAGGGGAAGGATAGTAAGTGCTTCTGCGACTCTTAGCTGCACTTCTCCGTAAGAGATCGGAGCAAAGATTAGGGTAAGAGCTACATAGAGGGCTGCAATGAGTCCTCCTTGGGCAAGCATCAGCGTTGTCCATTTTTGGTTTTTCATATTAAATTCTCCTTGTTTTTTAGGGGTGGTTTTCAAGAGACACCCTTTTATTTTGCCATAGGGCAAGCTTCGGTATCATAGCACAAGGAAGGGATTTGGGCAAGGAAAATATTGATAGCACATATATGTGAAGTAATATATAATGTGAATGCAAGAGGTTCCAGCATTTACCTTAGGAGGCATAATTATGAAACATCTTACCATACTTCACAATAACGATATGCACGGAGATTTCCTTCCGGAAGAAAAGGACGGAAAGATGGTGGGAGGTCTTCCTCTTCTTTCCGGATATTTAAAAAAGGCAAGGGAAGAAAAGGATAATATTCTTTATGCCATAGCAGGAGATATGTTCAGGGGCTCTATCATAGACTCTGAGTATATGGGTCTTTCCACTATAGAGCTTGTCAATCTTTTAAATCCCGATGTAGCAACTGTGGGCAATCATGAGGTTGACTACGGCATTGCCCATCTTTTGTTCCTTGATAAATGTGCTACATTTCCCATCATAAATGCAAACCTCTTTGTTACCATGAACAATCAAAGGCTCTTTGACCCATATATTAATATTGAGGTAGGGGGCATGAAGGTACTATTCATAGGAATACTTACAGATGAGGTCCTGGCAAGCACAAAGCAGGAAAAGGTGATCGGTTCCTTTATAGACGTCGAGCAGGCTGCAAAGGAAATAGGGATCATATGCGATAACTACAGGACCACAAGTACCGATATGACGATAGTACTTTCCCATATAGGGATAGAGTATGACAGAAGGCTTGCGCAGCTTCTTGATCCTGCCCTTGGCGTTGACTTTATCATAGGAGGACATTCTCATACCTTTATGGATGAGGCGGAGATTGTAAACGGAATTCCCATAGTCCAGGCAGGAACGGGTACCGATATAATCGGACGCCTTGAAATAGAATATGATGAAGATGAAAGAAAAGTCTCATCATGGACATGGCAGTGCGATGAAATAAATGATGAAATCGCAAAGGCAGATCCTGTCATGGAAGAAATGCTCTACAGGTATAAGGATAAGACCGACGCCAAATATAAAAGAGTCGTCACAAGGCTTGCAAGAAAGCTTACCCATCCTTCAAGGGAGCAGGAAACAGAAATGGGAAATCTTTATGCAGATCTTATGCAGGATGAATCCAGTTTTGACATAATGGTCTTTGGCTCCGGAAGTATAAGAAAGAAGGAAATGGGTCCTATCGTAGAATATCAGGATATGCTTGAAAATACTCCCTTTGACGGAGAATGCTGGATGCTTGAAGTAACAGGTGAACAGTTTAGGCGCATGATAAAATACATCATGCGGGACGATGCATGGCTTGGGGAAACAGAGTTCTATCAGTTCTCAAAAGGGGTTAGAATTAAGTACAATAAGACAACAAAAGAACTTTTGGAACTCAAGTTCCAAGGAGCGGATGTGACAGACGATATGAGGCTTAAAATCTGCCTTCAGAACTATCATTACAAGAACTTTGATGAATTCTTCGGCGTGCCCCTTACGGAGGTTGAAATGAACCGAAAACCGCGTATAGTGGCAGTTTCGCAGAATAATATCATAGAGGAGTATTTCGCGACTCACCCGGGTCTTGACGCCAGAATTGAAGGAAGAATTGAGATAGTAGAATAAAATCGTAAATTGGCGATAAAGTAAAGGAACGGCTCTGATTTGAGCCGTTCCTTTAATATATATGACTATAAAGATTATCTTGGGAAGTTAAGGTTTTGTCCGTAGAGATTCATGAATTCCGGAAGGGATGCAAGCTCTAGGAACTCAACTCCGTCGTGGAGCCTTCCTGCATATTCGAACTCTTCTTCGTTTACTGCAGCAAGCTTTGAACCTTCGCCTGCAGCATTTCCTATGCTCTTGATCTTTTGAAGAAGGCTCGGCGGTATCATGCCGATCCTGCATGCAGCTTCAGGGCTCATATAGTTTCCGAAAGCACCTGCAAGGAGTACTTCTTCGACATCGTCTGTTTCTTTGCCAAGGCCTTTAATGAGAAGGTCAATGCCGGATCTTATGGCGGACTTTGCGAGCTGTATTTCTCTTACATCCTGCTGAGTGATGCGGACATCTGTTCCGGGAATCTGATAGTAAGGCATCTTTCTTACGGTGCCGCTTTCATCCTCATATTCATAGCTTGTATCTGTTGAAAGCTTTCCTCTCCAGTTTATTATGCCTGCATTAAGAAGGGCTGCAATTACGTCCAATACTCCGGATCCGCAGATGCCTACTGCTTCTCCGTCTCCTATTACGTGATATTCAAGGTGGTCGCCTGCCCATGTCGCATGGTCTATGGCTCCTGTTGCACCTCTCATGCCCTGGGATATCCTTGCACCTTCAAAGGCAGGGCCTGCAGCTGTGGAGCAGCAGATCCTTCTGTCCTTATTACCGATGACCATCTCGCCGTTGGTTCCGATATCGATCATAAGTGTGACCTTTTCTTTTTGGTCGAACCTTGTTGAAAGCATGCATCCTACTGTATCTGCTCCTACAAAGCCTGCAACGTTAGGAAGTGCTCTGAATTCACCCTTTGGGAAAATCGGAAGGACATCATGAAGAGGAAGTGAAAGCTTTTCATATATCGTTGGCATATATGGAGGTGTTGTCAGGCTCTTTGGGTCTATTCCCATCATGAGATGGTGCATAGCCGTATTTCCTACCATGGAAACAAGGGTAATATCTTCAACCTTGATTCCTGCTTTAGATGCTGCTTCCTTTGCCAGGGATTCCATAGCTGTCCTTATGCAGTCGCGAAGCTCTGTTGAATCAGGATTGGTTACCTGATACTGAACTCTTGCTATAACATCTCCGCCGTAGGTTGTCTGCGGATTAAGAAGGGAAGCTGTTGTGATCTGCTCTCCTGTTTCTCCGTTCATAAGGTAAGCTACAACGGTTGTTGTTCCTATATCAAAGGCCAGGACATATTTATTCTTTCCGTCTGCCTGTGTGGTTGCCACAAGTCCTTCTGTAAGGATCGTATTTTCAGCTTTCTCAGGAAGTTTTACAAGGATGTCTCCTGTGACTTCTGTCTGGCATGCAAGGACCTCGTCTCCGTTAACAAGCACTTTGCACTTTCCGCACTGACCCTTTCCCCCGCAGGGTGCATCAAGAGCAAGCTTTGCTTCCTGAATGGCAGCAAGAAGATTTTTTCCTTCTTCAACCTCCAGCTTTATATCGTCATTTAATATTGTTACCAAGTGTTTTTCCATAGTCGTCTCCTTCCGGCTTAAATGTGGTATTATTAGTATACCATAACAGAAAGAAAAAATATGCAGAACAAATGGAAATAAAAGCATATGCAAAACTGAATCTTATACTCAATGTAAAGAGGAAAAGGGAAGACGGATTTCATGAAATAGAAACAGTCTTTCAGGCAATAGATCTTTATGACAGGGTGATAGTTGTTCCGGCCGATAAGGATGATATAGGGTTCCTTCCTACGGGCAAGTACAGGCCTCGCATATCAAAGGATTCAAACCTGGCTTTAAAGGCCCTTTTTAAGGCAAAAGAGGCCTTTAAAAGTGATGATAACTATTTTGTATCAATAGAAAAAAACATTCCTCTTTCTGGCGGTCTTGGCGGCGGATCTGCAGATGCTGCTGCGGTGCTTTCAGCCCTTGCAAGGATATGGGAAATGCCCTGGGAAGAGATGCTTCCCTTGGCAGGAAGCCTTGGCTCCGATGTTCCCTTTTGCCTTGCATCTCAAAACGGGCATCCTGCAGCCATAGGAAGAGGCAGAGGAGAGATACTTGAGTATATCGAGCCACTTAAGGCAAGGGTTCATTTAAAAAGGAGCAATATTCACATAAAGTCCAAGACAGCTTCTGTTTACGGTGCTTTAATTCCTGATGATTATTTGGTACAATATGATATTGCCTCTTTTGCGAAGGCAAAGGACTTAAAAGAAAAGATAAAATACATGGGAAATCACCTTCAGCCTGCCCTTGAGAGGATCACAGGAAAGAAGGAAGATATGCTTCTTTGCGGAGCGGGTCCCACATATTTCAAAATATCAGAAACGGGAGAATATAAAACGATAATATGAAAAAGAAAATCGGAGTTTTTTTCGGAGGAAAATCAGGAGAGCACGAAGTATCAAGAGTATCCGCTACAACAGTAATAAAGGCTCTTGATAAGGAAAAATATGATGTAGTCACCTTTGGAATCACAAAGGACGGAGATTGGTATCTTTACGACGGACCGGTTGAGCTGATCGCCACAGGAGAGTGGGAAGAAAGGGCTAAGGAAGACCTTGCAAAGGATCCTGAGAAGTATTCCTTCTCAGTCCTTGGCAAAGGCGGAAGAAAGCTTTCCGATATCATAGATTTTGCGCTTCCCATAATGCACGGACCAAACGGTGAAGACGGAACGATTCAGGGTGTATTTGAACTTCTGAACATTCCTTACGGAGGCCCCGGAGTTGCAGGATGTGCCGTAACCATGGACAAGATAGTTGCAAAGGAAGTCTTTGCAGATGCAGGCCTTAAGCAGAGTCCATACATAGCATTTACCTCATCCCAGGTCAGCCCGGAGCTCGAGGAAAAGATAAACAAGTACCTTGAATACCCGCTCTTCATAAAACCTGCAAACATGGGATCTTCCGTGGGAATAAGCAAAGTCCACAGAAAAGAAGATCTTCATTCAGCCATAACTCTGGCTTCAAAATACGATTCAAGACTTGTGGCAGAGCACGGTATCAATGCAAGAGAAATAGAGATCGCAGTCATGGGTAATGATGAGCTTTCCTTTGGCGCTATCGGAGAAATAGTCCCTGCAGCAGAGTTCTATGACTACGATGCAAAGTACAATGACGACAATTCAAAGCTTCTCATACCTGCACCCCTTACAAAGGAGCAGGAGGAAACCGTAAAGGACATGGCAGGAAAGGCATATAAGGCGGCAGCCTGCTGCGGTTTCTCAAGAGTTGACTTCCTTCTTGACAAGGACAGCGGTGACATATATATTAACGAAATAAACGCAATACCCGGGTTTACGAGCATATCCATGTTCCCAATGCTGATGATGGAGACAGGGATGTCTCTCCCGGACATAGTGGATAAAATAATAGAATTGGGATATGAAAGACATAGTATTAAAAATAACAGGTAAGACCTTAAGCACTATTCCAAAGCCCCCTGAGGGAATGGAAGAAGAGCCCATGGAATTCATCACGGAAGGGAAACTGTCTACAAGGGGTACAGTTACCCGGATCAGTTATGATGAAACTCCTCTTTCCGGCATGGAAGGGTGCAAGACCTCCCTTATCATAAGACCTGGCAAGGTACTTATGAAGAGAGTCGGAGAAGACAAAGAATCAGAAACGGTCATGCAGTTTGAAAAGGGAAAAAGGCATGTAGGCGTATATGACACGCCCTACGGACCCATCAGCATGGAAGTCCTTGCTGACAGAATTTCCGATTTCGAGCAGGTCGGCGATAACAAGAACCGCATGTCCATCGAATATGCCGTAAGCCTTAGGGGCCTTATGGAATCGAGAAAGCAAATCGATATAGAGGTTGTTGACAAAAACTAAAATGAGCAAAAAGGAAAACAAAAGAGGATTGGCAGCAAGGATACTGGCCATCATATTAGCGCTGCTTATGGTAGGCGGATCTTGCTTTTATTTAATACTTTTAATCGGAGGAAGAATGTAAATGGCAGAATGTGATTTTGATTGCGAAAGCTGCGGCGTAGAAGATTGCGGCGAACCTGAAGCAAAAAATTTCAACATATTTCGCGCTTATCTTAATAAAGAATCAAGCGTAAAGAAGGTAATAGGCGTAGTATCCGGAAAGGGCGGCGTAGGCAAGAGCCTCGTTACTTCCCTCCTTGCAGTTGAAAGCTCAAAAAGAGGCAAGAAGACAGCTATCCTCGATGCAGATATTACAGGCCCGTCAATTCCAAAGGCCTTTGGTCTTACAGGAAATGTAGTTCCCCAAGGTGAATATATTAAGCCCTGCACCACAAAGGGCGGCATTGACGTTATGTCCTTAAACCTTGCCCTTGATAACGAGTCAGATCCGGTCATCTGGAGAGGACCGATGATCGCAAGCGTTGTAAAGCAGTTCTGGACGGACACCATTTGGGACAGAGAGGATGTCATGTTTGTGGATATGCCTCCCGGGACAGGAGACGTAACCCTTACCGTATTCCAGAGCCTTCCCCTTGCAGGTCTTGTAGTTGTAACATCTCCTCAGGAACTGGTAGAGATGATAGTTGAAAAGGCTATGAAGATGGCAAATATGATGGATATACCGGTTCTCGGAATAGTTGAGAACATGAGCTATATCAAGTGCCCTGATTGCGGAAAGATCTTAAGGCCCTTCGGCGAAAGCAAGGTAGAAGAGCTTGCAAGCAAATACCGCATAGGTCTTACGGCACAGATGCCTATAGATCCGGAGCTTGCAAAGACTGTAGACGCAGGCGAGATCGAAAGCATAGAGGAAAATCCCCTTGCTGAATTTGCAGGAAAACTTCTTTAAGTTCAAAACAAGTGAATGCATAAAGCAAAAAGCTGGGCCCAAAACCCAGCTTTTCTATATGTTTCTTATTTGCGTGTTATTTTCTTTTTAAGTTCTGTCCCCAGAAGGTATTGTAAAGGTCCGGAGTCCATTCGGGCTTTACATCCTTTACTGCTTCTGCTGCTGTGATCTCCTTGTCATCGTTATCGATGTCGATGAGTGTGTAGCGGTCATTGCCCATGCCGAGTTCTTTCATATAGCTGAGCTGTCTTAAGCCGTGGCGGGTTTCAACTCTTTCAATGAGGGCCTTTCCGCCGCCCTGAGGCAGGTTGTATATGAGGTCGATGCAGGCATTGTCTGCTGCCAGAATATCAAGGGATGCTACAATACCTATGTCAGGAGTTACTACAGGTGCCGCCTCTTTGCCTGCGCAGTCGCAGTCAACGGACATGTTTCTCATGGTGTTGATATAGCATACGTGAGGTGCAAAGTGGTCTATGGTAGCCTTTGTGCTCTCGCTGATTCTTTCCATGAGTTCTTCTTCTGCTATGCTCCACATATCGTCAGAGCCAACTACTGTATGGATCTCTTTCTTTCCTATACGTCCGTCGGCGCAGCCAATACCTATGTTCTTGTTTGATCCGCCGAAGCCTCCCATGGTATGGCCTTTAAAGTGGGTAAGAACGAGAAGTGAATCGTAATTAAGCATGTTTTTTCCTACATGCATTTCGTCGAACCATTTTCCGCCCTTTACAGGAAGTGTTGCTACACCTTCTGAATCGGTAATATCTACAGGGCAGAAGGTCCATCCGTTTATCTCTAAGGTCTTGCGGTGCTCTTCTGTTGTATATCTGCTGCCTTCATAGTAGGTATTTGTCTCTATGATGGTTGCTTCGGGAAGCCTCTTTTCAATGAGGTTTTTAACCCAGGGCCTTGGAATGATATTAGGACCTTCGGCTTCCCCTGTATGAAGCTTTATTGCTATTTTTCCTTCGAGCACGGAAGATACTCTGTCATATATTTTCTGAAGTCCTGCTTCGGAAAGATCTCTTGTAAAGAATACTACAGACTTTTCGCCGGTGCGCTCTTCAAAGGGAACATATTTGTTGCCGTCTTTTCCCGGAACCGCATTTGGATTGCTCATATTTTCTTCCTCCTATAATCATATTTTGCAGAAAGATTATACTTTAATTTGCATTTAATGTAAATTCATAGTTAGCGTCGGTTAAATGAAGATTGTTTGAAGCTCCCATTTTTGGGAGCGTTAAAATGTTGCAATTATTTAAGCTGGTTCTTATCCCCAAAGATTTGCGGGATATACTCCTGCTTCGATTTTTTCGTTTATTGCCTTTACGAAGGCTTCCTTATCTTCATGATAGGTAACCCCGAACCACTTGTCTTCTGCGGGAAGTATTCTTACCTTTGCTTTTCCTTCTTTGAGAAGTTCGCCTACGGTCTTAGGAATAAGGTATTCGCCCTTCATGGGGTTTTCCTTAAGAGCCTGGTCGAGGAATGCAGGGAATCTTTCATCAAGTTCTTTCATAATGGAAGGTGTGAAACCGAAGAAGTTCATTGAGACCGTTGTTCCCATAGGAACCTCTGTCCAGGTTTTTCCGTCATCTTCCGTGTATGCTATCTTTCCGTCGTGCCAGCCGATCTTAAGGCGTTCTTCAATATCTGTTAAATATCCGTCTTTATCAAGGCATACGCCTCTTGCAACGGTGCCGGCTTCTGTCAGAGTATTTTCAAGCTTGTAACCCATCATGGAGAAATCATATACTCCGTCCTTATCCTCTGCTGTAGAGAGGTAGTCATACATGGTCTTAAATACTTCGGTGCCGTAATAGTCATCGGCATTGATTACTGCAAAGGGTCCGTCCACAAGATCTCTTGCTGCTCTTATGGCATGGGATGTGCCCCAAGGCTTTTCTCTTCCTTCCGGTATGCTGTAGCCTTCGGGAAGGTCATCAAGACTTTGATATGCATATTCGATGTTGAGATGTTTTGCAGCGCCTCTGTTCATGATAGCCTTAAAGTCTTCTTCGATTTCGTGCTTAATAATGCATATAACAGTTTCAAAGCCTGCTCTTTTTGCATCGTAAAGGGAATAGTCGATGATGATCTCACCGTTTGGTCCCATTCCGTCGATTTGCTTAAGTCCGCCGTAACGGCTGCCCATTCCGGCTGCCATTACTACAAGAACCGGTTTTTTATTCATAATCTTTCTCCTTTATTTTCAGAACAATTTACAAGAACATATCATAAATTGAATTGTATTTTGGGTGTTTCGTAACCTTTAATATGATATACTAATGGCAGTTTTTTTACAAGAGAGGCTTGGGAGGCAAACACTTGATTAAAAAAGAAAATAACCTAAAAGAATTAATACTTTTCCCGCTTTTCGCCCTCATATTTTGTCTTTGGGCACATCTTGTCTTAAGCGGAAAACTTACAGGCTTTGACACAGCGGTTCAAAGCTTCTTTCTTTCCCTTAGAAATCCCGTCTTTAATGCCATAGGCGTGGCACTTGAATATGTAGGTCACTGGCCCATTCCGGCTGCTGTATGCGTTCTTATGGTTCTTATGAAGAAGACAAGATTTGCATACGGAATTCCGCTTACCTGCTGCGTGACAGTCAGCGTTGGAATGTATGAACTGTTAAAGCACATATTTAAAAGACCAAGGCCTGACGAGTCTCTGTGGCTTTGTCAGGAGCACGGATTCAGCTTTCCATCCGGGCACACCCTTAACAATACGGTCTTCTGGGTTGTCCTTGCAAGCCTTGTTGGGTATTACTATCTGACAAAGGGCAGAAGTCTTAAGATTTACAAAAAGGATAGGCACTCTGTTGTTTATCCAAGGACTAAGGGAAGCGCTGTTCTCATCAGAGTGCTTCTAATAGCGTGGCCATTGATTATTGGCATGTCAAGAATATTGGTAGGGGTCCACTGGCCATCTGATGTGGTGGGTTCGCTCATACTATCTGTATCAATAATATCCCTTGGCAAACTCGTATTTTTCTATAACAATGAAGACAAAAGAAAAGAAGGAGAAAATAGATGAAAATCGGAATCGGAAATGACCATGCAGCTGTAGAACTTAAGAATCAGATAAAGGACTATATAGAAGCAAATTACGGATATGATGTAGTCAACTTCGGAACGGATACGGGGGACAGCGTAGATTATCCTGTATACGGTGAAAAGGTGGCAAGAGCTGTAGCTGCCGGAGAAGTAGACAAGGGAATAGTCATTTGCGGAACCGGACTTGGAATATCCCTTGCTGCAAACAAGGTAAAGGGCATACGCTGTTGTGTATGCTCAGAACCATATACGGCAAAGATGAGCCGCGCACATAATGACTGCAATATGCTTGCCTTCGGGGCCAGAGTCGTCGGTCTTGATATGGCAAAGATGATCGTTGATACATGGCTTACAACTGAATTTGAAGGCGGCAGGCATCAAAGAAGAGTAGATCTAATAAAAGAGATAGAAAACAAGTAATCATTACTATATGGAAAGCCCGGCGAAAGCCGGGTCTTTTATTTATAAAGAAAAAGTAAAGATATATTAAAGAATATTGCTTTATTATTATCGGATGATATAATATTCTTGATAGAGGAGGTAAAAAAAATGGCCCAGGTATTGGTAAATTTTAAATTGGATGAAGCAGACAAAAAGGGAATGGAAGAAGTTTGCAAATCCCTTGGCATGAGTATGTCAACTGCATTTACTATCTTTGCAAAAAAAATGAGCAGAGAAAAAAGGATCCCCTTTGAGGTTTCGATTGATCCTTTCTATTCGGACTCAAACATAGCATATCTAAAAAAGGTGATTGGAGAAATTGAATCAGGTAAAGCGAAACTGGAGGAACATAAATTAATAGAGGAATAAGGGGGATGAAATTGTATTGGGATGAAAGAGCTTGGGATGACTATTTGTATTGGCAATTAAATGACAAAAACATATTAAAAAGAATTAATAAATTGGTATTAGATATTCAAAGAAATCCTTTTGGCGGGATTGGTAAACCAGAACCGCTTAGCAGCAATCTAAGTGGATGGTGGAGTCGGCGTATAGATTCAGCTAATCGCATTGTATATAAAATTGAAAAGGATGTAATCATAATTGCAGAATGTAAAGGTCATTATAATTAGAAATCAAAAGCCCGGCGAAGGCCGGGTTTTATATTGTTTGATGAAAAACGGAAATAATTTATCGCAAAACAATAAATTATTGTTGACATTCAATCTTTGATGCGTTATTATCCCCTTGAAAACAAAAGGAGGTATATCATGGATCAAAAATCGTTAGCAAAATGGATCAAAATTATTCTCATAGGAGTAGCCATAGTCGGCCTTATAGGCCTTACAGTCATCATTCCGGAACTTGGCAAAGGGATAATAGAAGGGGCACCGGAATTTTCCGGCTGGTATCTTCCATGGCTAATCTTTGCATGGCTTGTGGGTGTGCCGTGCTTTATGGCTCTTTTCTTTGGATGGAAAATAGCTGCAAATATCGGAAGGGACAGATCTTTTTCATATGACAATGCGAAGTACCTTAAGATCATATCTTACCTTGCAGCCGGGGATTCAGCATTTTTCCTGCTCGGAAATATAGTAATGCTCTTTTTAAGTATGAGCCATCCGGGAGTCGTCCTTGGATCACTTCTCATCACATTCATTGGAGTCGCCATAGCGGTTGCTGCTGCAGCTCTTTCACACCTTGTAAGGAAGGCTGCAGCTCTGCAGGAAGAAAGCGATTTAACTATTTAGGAGGCGGGCTATGGAAGGCGAAATCATTTTCAACATAGACGTAATGCTTGCAAAGCGCAAAATGAGCGTTACAGAGCTTGCCGATAAGGTGGGCATTACAATTGCCAACATGTCGATTCTTAAGACGGGAAAGGCAAAGGCTGTAAAGGTATCAACCCTTGCAAAGCTTTGCGAGGCTCTTGACTGCCAGCCGGGGGATATTTTGGAATACAGAGTTAAAGAAGGGTAAAGGAAAGGGATTAGAGATGGATGATATAACTGCCAGAGAAATTGCTTTAAAGGATGGCGCCAAGGCGCTTGACAAACCATCCTTTACTGCGTCAGGAGAGGAAGCAGTCTTTGCCCTTATGAGCTTTATTATAGGATGGCTCTATGCAAAGATGCTCTTTCCCTTTACATCATACGGCTCCTATTACAGGGCCTACTATCTTCTCCCGCTTACAGCAGTGCTTGTCTTTACAGTGGAATATCTGAATAGGAATGTAAAGAGGTCAGCAGAAAGCATAGTGATCCTTTGCTGCTTTCTTGTAAACTCCTTGGCTCTTTCCTTTCGTGAGCTTTGGCATCATATAGGAGTATTTCCCCGGCCCTATCAGTATGACGGGATATGGGATGAGGGGCAGACACTATTATTCATACATATCTTTTTTGTATGGTATGTTCTTGCCAGAAGAGGGATCCTTCTTGAAGGGGAGACAAGCCATCTGCTTCCCATGGATATGACCAACGGTTTTATCCTTGTTCCCATGGGGAATATATTCTTAAGGATAAGGACCGTCGTATTCGGCATAAAGAACAGCTTCGGAAACAGGAATAAGGGAAAAAGAGCGTTTCCTTGGACCAGCACTATTGCAGTGCTTGCAAGCATATGCCTCCTTGTTCCTGCCGTATCTCTTCTCATGCAGGCGGATGAGACCTATGACAGGCTGTTTAGGAATTTTGCAGATATCTTTTCATTTGAAATTGACGATATGTTTATGTTCACCCTGGTCTTCAGCATACCCGTGGGAGCATGGCTTTGGGGACTTATGGGCGGCAGTTTAAGATTCACAGATGAAAAGAAGGAAAGCCAAAGAAGCTTTATCTTGTCTTTCCTTGACTCTTTAAAAAAGGTTCCGTCATCTGTATGGACTGCGGTGATCACGGTCTTCTCGATCTTCTACCTGCTTTTCTTTGCCATACAGGGAAAATACCTTTTCAGCGCATTCTTCGGAAGGCTTCCTGACGGATTCATCCTTTCCGAGTATGCAAGGAGGGGATTCTTTGAGCTTTGCAAGGTCACTGCTCTTAACTTTTTCCTTCTTTGGATGGCTACAAGGTCTGCAAACAAGGACTCAAAAATCTTTAAAACAGGGTGCATAGCATTCCTTTCGGAAAATATGCTGTTTGCATTGGTTGCCATATCAAAACTTGCCCTGTATATAAAGGGCTTTGGCATAACGCCTCTAAGGATACAGAGCAGCTGGTTTGCGGCAGTTCTCTTTGCAGGCTGTGCTCTTTGGATATATTCGATTCTGACAGAAAAGAAGGCATTTAAATACTGGATATACTTTGGAGCTATTACTCTTTGCATTATGTCGGTATTTTAGCAGGGTATTCATCTGACTCTATGAAGTTTTGAAAGAGGCTCACTTGGTTCCTGCTCGGGCACTTGGTTATCTACGAAAGAAGTCCACGGGATATCAGCCTCATTTTCATCAAGATCTTCAGCAGAAAAATAGAATATGAGCTTAAAGGGGCAGTAAAACTCAAGGAGTACTGCCTCTTCAATATTTAAGCTGCCTTTCTTTCCCAGGGTGTAAAGAAAGGCGCTTTTTTCTTGTCCGTCTACAATTATTGATTCTCCTGCTTTTAGCTTTCCGCCCTCTTTTACTATTGCAGGATGGAAAAGAGAGGGACTCTTAAGATATGGGTCCCCTTGGGAAAAGAATCCGGGAGCTCTTCCGGGTGAGCCGATCAAGGGATAGACGATATATATGTTCCTGCCATATGCATTATCGATGAGAGGAACAGGGGCACTAAGCCCATTTATAAAATTGTTTAGAGTAAAGCCTGATATTTTAGGTGAGAGCCTAAGCTCCATTTCCATGGTCCCGGGACCCGTGAATCTGTAATTAAAAAATGAAGGGTCTATGCTGCTGCAGGAATTGCCGCATTCGAACCTTGCCTTTAGGGGAAGCCCTGCCTTTAGGGCGGCGGCAATGTTCTTTGGCAGGCTATATGTAAGGAGCACGCTTCCGCTGCATGTAGGAGAGCCTGCATATATGCTTTCATCATATATGCAGGCAGAGCCACTGTTTTCTACTGCATACCAAAAGCCCGAAGCATTATGTCTAAAGCAGAAGCTGTTTTGAAGAGACAAACTCTGCAGCACCTTTTCTTCAGCAAAGCAAGGCTCTAGGTAAATAAAAAGTCCCGCAATAAATGCGAGACTTAAAAGCAAGATTCTTTTCATTTTATCCTTTCCAAATGCCCCTTAAGGCTATGATATATCGGAAAGAATAAAATGTCAATATTTGGTAATTATCTTAACCCAGGTATAGGTTGTTTGTTGAGAATTCCGCGTCGCAGGTTGCATCGATTCCAAGGTCATGGAAGACCTGAGCATCTCTGTCTGAAAGGATTGCGGTGCAGTGTGCCGTGCAGCCGTTAAGATCCTTTAATTTATCTACAGCAGCTTCTGCCATAGGATTGGTTACGGCTGAGATGGCGAGAGCCGAAAGGACTTCGTCTACAGTAAGGCTTTCCTTTTCCTTGTGAAGAGCTCCTGCCTTCAGTTTATGCATTGCATCTACGACTTCTTCTGAAACAAGGAGCAGGTCGTCATCGTAACCGCACAAAGCCTTAAGGGCATTGAGGAGAAGTGCTCCGCCTGCTGCCATGCGGTGACTGGATCTTCCTGTGACTATCTTGCCGTTTGGAAGCTTCATGGCCATGACAACGCAGTTTTCATACTTTTTGTTAAGGCTTATCTTGTATTCCTTATAGTCCCTTGCAGGCTTTACTGTGTCTCTGTATTTGTCGTTAAGACCCATGTCATCCATGATGAGCTTAGATCTTTGGAGAGCATCCTCATCGGCGCGTCCCTTTTTGTAATCGACGCAGGTCATAAGGTATCTTCTTACGACTTCCTGTTTGCAGGCTTCAGCTACGACTGCCTCATCGGTGATGCAGAAGCCGACTCTGTTTACACCCATATCTGTGGGTGATTTGTATTCTGATTCGCCTCCTGTTATCTTTTCGATGATCCTCTTTACGACAGGGAACATTTCAATATCCCTGTTGTAGTTGACTGCTGTCTTTCCGTAGGCTTCCAGATGGAAGGGGTCGATCATATTGACATCTTTGAGATCGACTGTAGCTGCCTCGTAGGCTATATTTATGGGATGCTTTAAGGGCAGGTTCCATACGGGGAAGGTTTCAAATTTTGCATATCTTGCCTGAGTTCCCCTCTTGTATTCGTGATAGAGCTGGGAAAGGCAGGTCGCAAGTTTTCCGGATCCCGGGCCCGGGCCGTTTACTACCACAAGAGGTTTAGTAACTTCAATATATGGATTTGCGCCGTATCCTTCTTCGGATACGATCACATCTACATTTGTCGGATAGCCCTTTGTGAAATAGTGCTTGTAGGTTTTGATGCCGCGTCTTTCAAGCTTGTTGATGAAGTTGTTTACGGCGGGGTTATCTTCGTACCTGGTGACGACTACGGAGTTTATCTCAAGGTCATAGCTTCTGAACATGTCTATGAGTCTCATGACTTCCAGGTCGTAGGTGATTCCGAAATCCTGTCTTGTCTTGCTGGCAATTATGTCTCCCGCATAGATCGGAATGATGATTTCCGTGTGCTCCTTCATCTTTGCAAGAAGTTTGATCTTTGCGTTTTCGTCAAAGCCCGGAAGTACTCTTGCCGCGTGCTTGTCCTGAACAAGCTTTCCTCCGAATTCAAGGTACAGCCTTTTGTTGCTGTCGCCTATTCTCTCGAGAATGTATTTTGACTGTTCTTCGAGATATTTTTCTGCATCAAATCCTAATTTCATATATTTCTTTTCCCTTCGGAAGTATATTATCAACAAATATTTATTATATCAAAAAGCCCCTTGCTGCGGGAGATAAATATGCGCTAATCTTTATTTTTTTAAAGGGAACGGTAAAGAAAAATCCTGTTTCTTTGCGCCCTGCAGGACTTCTTACGCCGTCAACAATAAAGGTGTTTTTGCCTATAGGGAAAAGAAGATATATAATGGAAATATAATGCATTGTTTGATTAGTTGAATCAGCCGGAAGCAGAGGAGACAAAGGAAAGCCAGGCAGGTCTTTTGATCGAAGCTGACCTTGGCAGCGGAACCCAAAACTGCACCTATCTAAATTCAAGAGGAGAAAAGATACCTGTGGTCAATCCCTTTGCCGATAAGGACTACGGCGATGTCATAGAAATCACATCGGACGGAAAGATGAAGTGAAATAATTGTTGTAGATATACATTCTTTTCTGTTAATATACTTCCCATAATGGGAATAAATGAAAATAAAAAAGAAATATCAGAAGGCTTTCGCGACGGACTTCCCATAGGTATGGGATATTTTGCGGTGGCCTTTTCTCTTGGAATAACGGCAAAACTGGCA
>CAZALQ010000008.1:0-1154 GCA_964485605.1 uncultured Oscillospiraceae bacterium | reverse complement strand
TCTTTCCCCCTTCCAGGGCTTTGTGTCCAGCTTCCTCAATCACGCATCTGCAGGTGAATATGCTTTGTATACCATGATCTCGGCCGGAGCATCATTTTTGGAGACAGCGGTGCTCATCATGGTGACTAATATACGCTACCTCCTTCTTGGAACGGCCCTGAGCCAAAAGCTTGGCGATGATATGGGCCTTGGGCAGAGGATTGCCATAGGCTTTGGCATTACAGATGAGATCTTCGGCATAGGAATAGGAAGAAAGGGAAAGCTCACATCTTCCTATCTTGTAAGTGCATTCCTTCTTGCTGCACTTATGTGGTCAGCGGGGACCGCATGCGGAATAGTTGTCGGCAATGTGCTTCCTGCAAGGCTGGTCAGCGCCCTTAGCGTGGCCATATACGGTATGTTTCTTGCCATAATCATTCCTCCCTCAAAGGATGATAAGACAGTTTTGGCGGC
Source organism: uncultured Oscillospiraceae bacterium (assembly GCA_964485605.1). Lineage (GTDB taxonomy): Bacteria > Bacillota > Clostridia > Peptostreptococcales > Anaerovoracaceae > RUG13409. The sequence continues at coordinate 701 of CAZALQ010000008.1, read as the reverse complement.
AGTTGTCATTTCCTTTGCATCCAGCTTTGCTGCAGCAAACATAGGGGCCTTGGCGCAGCTTTCTTCAGGAATGAGGACCATAATACTTACAATGGTAATATCTGCTGCTTTTGCTCTTTTGTTCCCTGTAAAGGAGGAAAAGGCATGAAGATATATATCTATATATTAGTATCTGCATTAGTCAGTTTTATCATCAGGGCTCTTCCTCTTACCATATTCAGAAAGAAGATAAAGAACAAATTCTTCAGTTCTTTCCTTTACTATGTACCCTATGTGACCCTTGCCGTAATGACTTTTCCTGCCATCATCGAGGCTGCAGGGACTCCTTTGGCCGGCATAGCAGCTCTTGCCATAGGGATAGTTCTTTCATGGCTTGGCGCAGGACTTTTTCCCGTCGCTCTTTCATGCTGCCTGTCTGCAATCCACATTGAATGGATAAGTTCTATTATTTAGGAATAATTAAGACACATACAGCCGATTAGACCAAATATTTTTAGACCCTTTTGTTTCACTGTATCCGTGAATCGGGAAACAGAAACCCAATTAAGATAGTCGAAGGGTTTGGCGACTCCAAATATATTATCGATGATGAAAATTCCTTCATAAGCGCTAAGGACTTTGTTCTTATGGAGCCCGCCGCTTTTTGCGGCGGGTTTTTCTATTGGAGAAAAAGGGGCGAGAAGGCCTCTTGATACTATTAA
>CAZALQ010000007.1:0-21787 GCA_964485605.1 uncultured Oscillospiraceae bacterium | reverse complement strand
GGGTGGTCTTTCCGCAGCCCGATGGACCGAGGAGGGTGAAGAATTCACCGGGTTTGATCTCCAAAGAGAGATCTGGGATAGCAGTAAAATCGCCGTATTTCTTTACTGCATTCTTTATGCTGATGCCGACATTCATAAGATTGCTCCAATTCTTTAAAAAAAGCGTCACCGGCCAAGACGGCCGGAGACGCCCCGGTTTTTGTTTTGATCTGAATAGTTTTCAGATTAGGTATCCGGATGAATCTTTGCCCAAAGGTTGGTCCATCTTTCTTTGATCTCAGACTGATGCTCTGCAAGAGCCTGTGTATCGCACTCTTTGTAGTTGATCGTGGAGAGGTCTACCATGAGATCGCTTGCGCCGACCACCTTGTCTGTCTCTGTTGTTACAGGACGTGCACCGGACTGAGCATATATGCTCTGTCCTTCAGGGCTTTCAAGGAAGTCCATGAAGAGCTTTGCGTTGTCAAGATTCTTAGCTCCCTTGATGATGGCGGATCCGAAACCAACGGATGTAACGCCCTCTTCCCAGTAAACTGCTCTGCAGCCCGGGAAGCAGAGATCTTCGTTCATGATTACCAGCGGTTCATAGGTAAGTCCTACTACATACTCGCCCTTTGCGGTGTCCTTAAGAGGAGCGGAAGAGGAAGAAAGGAGAACTGCATTTTCTGCAAACTTCTCGAGATAATCCCATGCTTCCTGGCTGTCCCAGCCACCGAAGTCTGTGAGTACGCACTGCATCCAGTTCCATGCTGAAGAGGAACTTGCAGGGTTAGCAATTGCGATCTTTCCCTTGAGTGCAGGATCGAGGAGAGAAGCCCATCCTGTGATCTTAACTCCGGCTTCTGCCTCAAGCTTCTCGTTTACGATGAGGCAAGGAATCTGAGCATCATGGAATGTGAGCTTTCCTGTCTTGTTTTGATAGTCAGCCATCATCTTGGAATCGTTTACGCAAACGTAATCTTCAAGATAGTCGCCGTACTTTGCGATGTCAGCAAACTGAAGTCCGCCAAACATAACGTCTGCCTGGGGATTTGCTGATTCAGTTTCGATCTTTGTCTTGCATTCACCTGCATTTCCGTATGTGTAATATACGTGGATGTCAGGATATTTTTCATTGAATGCTGCGATGGTGTCGGAGAGCTGAGGATCTGCAACTGTTGTGTACATGATGAGGTCGCCTGTGCCGCCCTTTGTTTCTTCTTCTTTCTTTCCGCATGCTGCAAATGAAAGCACCATGACAAGAGCAAGAAGAACTGCTAATACTTTTTTCATAATATATCCTCCTATAAAGTATCACCTTTATATACTTAAACAACTTTTGAGTTGCAAGTATTCTAAAGAACAAAGCGTATTATATCATACTTCAGATAAAAGATACAATATTTCACAATTCCCGCCGTATCTTTAAAAAAAAAGTTTCATCTGCTATATTTCAAAGTCTTCATCGGTAACTGACAAAATATCGTCATCGCTTAAAGAACTGAGCTCTTTATCTGTCATCCTGAGATTATGTTTCTTAAGCACTTCGTCACAGAGGTTTCTTGCACCTCTTGCATTGCCGAAGTCATTATCAGCCATTCTCTCTTCCATCAGTTTTCTTAAGACATCCTTGCTGTAGTCAGTTTCATAGCCTCTTTTCAGCATATCCCTGTTAAAAATCTCAGTAAGCTCATCAAGGGTATAGTCCGGGAATTCGATGACCCTCGGAAGCCTGCTGCGAAGGCCGGGATTGGAGTCGAGGAACTCCTCCATCTCCTTTGTATATCCGGCGAGGATCAAAGCGAGATTATCCCTGTTATTTTCCATCTCGGAAACAAGGGTGTTGACAGCTTCATTTCCAAAGTCATCGGATTCTCCCATGACAAGGGAGTAAGCCTCGTCTATAAAGAGGATGCCGCCAAGGGCTGAACGCACCTTATCTTTGACCTTTATGGCCGTCTCGCCCTGGTATCTTCCCACAAGGTCTGCCCTTACGCATTCCACAAATACATCGGGCCTTTTCAGAAGTCCAAGGTGATAATAAATCTTAGAAAGAAGCCTTGCTACCGTAGTCTTTCCCGTACCTGCATTTCCCGTGAATACCATGTTAAGAGATATGCTGTTTTCGGCAATGGGAAGTCCCCTTTTCTTGCTTTCGTTTTGAATCTGAACGGCCCTGACGAATCCGTTTATCTCTTCCTTTACAGCTTCAAGGCCAACAAGGGCATTGAGCTCGTCAAGGCAGGAATCAAGAGATGCTTCCTCAGAACTGCTCTTTTTTCCAAAGTCCTCGGCTTCCAAAACCTGCAGCTCCGAATTCTCTATATCGTCGTAGTTTTCGGAAAGCCTTAATGCCTGTCTCTCGATAGCCTCTTCCAAAAGCCTTCTTGCACAGCGGGCATTGTCAAAGGTTTCATCCACCTTTTCCTTATCGATCCTGGAAAGGATGACGGATCTTGCATCGGACTTAATATAGAAATGGCGTCCCTGAGCCATGGATACGAGTATATCCAGGATTTCAAAAGCAGAATAATCGTAGATATGTATCTTATGATCAAATCTTGATGCAAGGCCGGGGTTGGCATACTTGATCATGTCATCCATACGGTCTTTGTACCCTGCCAGGATGCAGCAATATTCCCCTCTGTGATCCTCCATATCCTTAAGAAGGGTATCGATAGCCTCTATGCCGAAGTCTTTGGGATCATCCTTCTTAAAGAGGTTGTATGCCTCATCTATGAACAGAGTTCCGCCCCTTGCAGAATCTATGACAGCTGAAGTTTCCCTTGCCGTCGATCCTATGTACTGGCCGACCAGCCTTCCTCTGTCTACCTCCACGAAGACATCGCCTGTGAGGAAACCAAGGTCCTTAAGCATCCTTCCTATGATGCGGGCAACAGTTGTTTTTCCTGTTCCCGGATTTCCTGTAATGATGAAATAAAAGCCCTGTTTTGATTCCTTAAGTCCAAGGGCGTCCTGACGCATCTTATCAATGCGGAAGCGCTTGTACATCTTGTCAAGCTGGTCCTTGACGGCTTCCATTCCTATGACACCCTTAAAGTAGGGCTGAAGCTCTTCAGGATATTTTTCATTTCCCTTGTATTGGACATGAAGATAGGAAGGATCGTCCTCTTCGGGAGCCCATACGTTTATTGGCTCCTCCTCGGGCTCTTCCTCCTTTACACCTTCGGCAGGGCTGTCCCCGATATTTATGGTCCCGTCGCTTCTTTTTCCGTTTACATAATTTGCGGTTTCCGTATGGCCGTCTCTGTATGTTATGGTAAAGATGCCGTTAAGGTCATCATTCCTAAATTCGCCTTCATAGACTGTACCGTCAGCAGCAATGAGCTTCCCATGACCTTCCCTTGAATATCTGCCTGCGAAGTTGATCATGGCGCCTTCGTATACCCAGCCTGCCAAAACTGACTTTACTGCTCCGCCTCTGTTGCTTCCGTAGCGGTAGACAACAGGACCCATGGGGTTATATCCCTTTAATGTGGCCTCCATGGTATCGCCGTTAAACCAGGTTGCGATGCAGGGGCCGTCTACCTGATCGTTTTTGAATGTGCCGCTGAAGGATGACTGCAAGGTGTCGTCTTCGTTATACCAGGTATCGGTTCCCTGACCTTCTCTCTTGTTTTGGTTCCAGTAGCCTTCATAGCTGCTGGAAAGTTTTCCGTCTTTGCTGAAAAACTCGGCCTTCCCGTATCCGTGCCACTTATCATCAAGAAATTCACCTTCGTAGATCTTTCCCGATGCATAGACCATACGACCTCTTCCCGTAAGCTTACTTCCCTGAAGCTCACCTACATAAAAGTCGCCGTTATCAAAATTAAGTTCTACTCTGCCGTCAGGCAAATATTTGACTTTTGCATTCATTGTATCTGTATTCCTTTTGCCCAAACTAAGGCCCTATTTGATAAGTATTGTACAATATTTCATGCAAATAAAAAAGATGACTGAAGGCAAAGCTATAGTCATCTTCTTATGAATAGTATGATCAATGTCTGTATATCTCTTTGTCCATCCTGTTCATGAACTCAAGAGCTTCTTCTTTGCTCGGTATGCCGGCCCTTCCGCCTATTTTTGTGCATTTAAGGGCGGCAACTGCCGATGCAAAGCGTATATTATCCCTTAGGGACATTCCGTCAAGATAGCCTGCGATAAATGCGCCGTGGAATACATCTCCTGCACCTGTCGTATCAACTGCCTTCACAGGATAGGCGGGGAAGTATTCAATGTGCCCGTCTATTACAGCCTTGCAGCCCTTATCCCCTTGGGTCCCTATTACGATCTTTGCCGTTCCCCAGGACGCTATTTCAAGAAGGGCTTCTTCATAATCCTTCTTTCCCGTGACCCTTAAAGGATATCTGTAATTCATTATAAGTATATCTGCAAGCTTTGCCAGCTCGAGATTGACTTCGTTGGGCTCCTTTAAGGATGCTCCGTCCAAAGAGACGACAACTCCCCTTTCCTTTGCTATATGGGCAGCTGCCATGGCATTGGCATGGTTTGTGCCGTCAAGATGCAGTACCTTGGCCTTTGCGATGGTCTTCTTAAGGTCATCGGTCCATTCGATATCGGGGTTTGTATCCTTTTGGGGAAACTTTGTCCTCGAGCCGTTTGCAGGGTTGATCATAACAAAGGATTGAAGACCTTTTACATTATCCCTTGCTATGAGCTTCGAACAATTTACCCCATCCATCTTGAGAAGATCTGTGATCTCCTTTGTGACGCTGTCTTTACCCACGTTGCCTATAAGGCAGGTGCTTTTCCCAAGCCTTGAAGCAGCAACAAGGGCGGTGGCTGCTGCGCCTCCGCCCTGAATGTCGATTGAAAGGATGTGGGTACTGCCGTCTTCCTTAGGATAATCCTCGACGGTGCAAAGCCTGTCTATACAGTTGTATCCGACTCCGACAATATCCATTATCTCTTTACTAAGCCCTCTGCATGTGCCTTTATATTTGCAGCTGTAATTCCGTATTCCTCAAGGAGTTCATCTGAAAGTCCGGACTGACCGAATTTATCCATAACGGCAACATGGTCAAAGTGTATTCCGTCTTCGCATACAAGTCCGTATGCAACTGCTTCGCCAAGGCCTCCGTACATGTTGGCCTCTTCGCAGACAAGAACTCTTCCCTTGCACTTTAAGGTCTCAGCCTTGATCGTTTCCATATCAAGAGGTTTGATAGTGTGGATATTAACAAGTTCTGCATCTATTCCTTCCTTTGCAAGCTCTTCTACGGCTTCCTTTGCAAGGCAGGTCATAACGCCTGTTGCAACTATGCAAACATCCTTGCCCTCTTTAAGGATCTGAGCCTTTCCGAGCTCGATCTTGTCTTCAAGACTTGTAATGATGGGCATGGGCTCCCTTGATGTCCTCATGTAGCAGGGACCCTGGTGGTTGTACATTACCTCTGCCATGAGCTTTGCCTGGTTGAAGTCGCAGGGAGAAAGAACTGTCATATTAGGAAGTGCTCTCATAGCTGCAATATCTTCGATGCACTGATGTGTACCGCCGTCTCCTGCAGGGGTGATTCCGCTGTGAGAGCCGACTATTTTTACATTGATATTGGAATAGCAAACTGCGTTTCTGATGATCTCGAATGCTCTTCCTGCTGTAAATACTGCGAAGGAATTTGCAAAGGGAACAAAACCTGTTCTTGCAAGTCCTGCTGCCATTCCTATAAGGTCCTGCTCTGCAATTCCTGTTTCTATATATCTTTCCGGATATGCTTCTCTGAATACGAGGGAACCTGTTGCATGTCCAAGGTCTGCATCAAGGCATATGATATCTTCATGCTTTGCAGCCAGTTCCACGAGTCCTTCATTGTATCCGTGGCGTGTTGCCTTTTTTACTACGTCTGCCATTACTGCATACCTCCAAGTTCTTTAAGAGCAATCTCCAGCTGTTCGCCCTTTGGTACCGATCCGTGCCAATCCAGGTTGTTTTCCATATAGGAAACTCCTTTGCCCTTTACTGTATTTGCGATAATGCAATGAGGTTTTCCTTCATATTCCTTGTCAAGAGCACTTAAGATCTGCTCGAAGTCATGTCCGTCGATTACATCAACTGCGAATCCGAAAGCTTCGAATTTTGCCTTAAGGTCTCCGTGCGCCATTATCTCTTCGGTGTTGCCGTCAAGCTGAAGCATGTTGCGGTCAACTATTACAGTCAAATTATCCAGCTTGTAGTTTGCTGCTGCCATGAAAGCTTCCCAGCAAAGACCTTCATCGATCTCTCCGTCGCCGACCATAGCATAAACCTTGTTGTCAGCCTTTTTAAGCTTAAATCCAAGTGCCATACCTGTTGCAACGGAAATTCCCTGTCCGAGGGATCCTGTGGAGCAGTCAATGCCCGGGCACTTATTGCTTTCGGGATGTCCCTGGAATGGATGGTGAAGTCTTCTTAAATACTGGAGTTCTTCCTTTGGAACATATCCCTTATCTGCAAGTATTGCATAAAGGGGTGGATTTGCATGTCCTTTTGAAAGAACAAAACGGTCTCTTCTCTCATCATGAGGATCTTCATAAAGTCTCATCTTTGAATAGTAAAGAGCCACGAGAACATCTGTTGCAGAAAGGGATCCGCCCGGATGTCCGCTGCCGGCCTTGGCAACCATTTCTATGGTTTCAAGACGTATCTGGCGGGCCTTTTCTTTGAGTTCATTAACAGTCATAATATTTCCTTTCGGCCTAATAATTTAAAGAAAACTCTGCCCTTCTTGAAAGGGCAGAGTCAATACTTATTCTATGCTTTTCCTACGCTTCCGAACATTGTCATCTTTTCGATGCAAACTCTCTTCATTTCCTTGATGCCGGATGCAAAGATGTTTCTCTGAGTATATCCCTTGCTCTCTTCATCTCTGTGCTCTGCATAATACCTCTTGATATCTTCGGAGAAAGCAACCTGGCACTCTGTGTTTACATTGATCTTGCAAACGCCGAGAGAGATAGCCTTCTTGATCTGATCTTCAGGAATTCCGGAGCCGCCGTGAAGAACTAAAGGCATATGTCCTGTCTGCTTTTTGATAGCATCAAGAACTTCGAAATTAAGACCTGCCCAGTTTTCCGGATATTTGCCGTGGATGTTTCCTATGCCTGCTGCAAGGAAGTCGATTCCAAGGTCTGCGATCTGTTTGCACTGCATTGGATCTGCGCATTCGCCCATGGCTATAACGCCGTCTTCTTCTCCGCCGATTGCACCTACCTCAGCTTCTACGGAGATGCCCTTTGCGTGAGCCTTTGCAACTACATCCTTTGTCTTTTCAAGATTCTCTTCGATGGAATACTTTGATCCGTCGAACATAACTGAGGAGAATCCGTTCTGAATAGCATCAAGTGCCTCTTCATATGTACCATGGTCTACATGAAGTGCTACAGGAACATTGATGTTCAGATAGTTCATGAATCCGAGTACTGTGTCAGCGATGGTGCGGTATCCGCCCATGTACTTTGCTGTTCCTCCGGATACGCCCAAAATAATAGGAGAGTGAACTTCCTGAGCTGCCTCGAGGAATGCCCTAATGCTCTCCATGTTGTTCAAATTGAAATGTCCTACTGCGTAATGGCCTTCTTCTGCTTTCTGAAGCATTTCTTTTGCCGATACTAAATATGCCATATTACCCTCCTTATTTTGCAAAATGCAGCATTTTATTACTTTAAGAAAGGGATCTCTCCCTTCCGATTTTTAGCTTCATTATTGTAACACGAAAAAGCTCTTTGCGTATATCTATATATATGCAAAGAGCTTAAAATATTTATGTTCTTTTCTCCCAAAACATGGCTTTGAGATCTTTTATTGAACCCTTCTGATACCAAGATCCGTGCCTAAGGTGTTCATATTGTAAACGAAGAGGACCTCATCAATGTCATTCTCATTTACATAGGATGAGACAACATCGCCATAGTATCTCGGGTCTATAACTGTAATGGAGTGATAATCTCCAAGCATGAGGGGAATCATGCAGTTGGCATAACTGTCCTTTATGATGAGAATATCCGGCAGTGATACCGTACCGATTTCCTTAAGTCCCGGACCCTGAGGAGTTACATATACAGTCTTTTCACCGTTTTCCTCGACCACAATCTTTAAGAAGGGATGGTTACCGGATAAAAAGTATGCATACTGATCTGCTGTCTTTAACTTTTCTTCATCAAAAAGGGGTATATCCTTGCCGTCGTCTGTCTTGCAGCTGATCATATCAAGAGTAACAGGATTCAGCTCGCGGGAGGTAATAGTGTCGTATCCAAGTCCGCACTCACCCACCTTATTGAACAGAGTTCCTCTAAAGCTGTCGGATACCTTTTTGTAGGATACCGTATGAATATAGTCCCTTGTATCAGACAGGACTCCGGGAGGCATTTCCTTTATGTGTTCATTGTATGTATACCTAAACTCAAGAAGTGATCCGGGCTCTCCCAAGGATCTCATCAGCTTATAGTACTCCTCGTATCCTGCCAAGGCTCCCTCATTGGTCCAGTGATGGTCAAGGCGGTAAAAGACCTGGTTTGTCTTATTCCTTTCGGAAAGAACATCTGTAAGATCAACTGAGTAGCAATTTAGGTTATCATAAAGCTCTTTTAGGTCCTTAAGCTGAGCTTCTGCATCTCCCTCCCTGCCTTTGGGAAGCTTATCACTGTTGATAGCAACAGATGTGGGAACTGCCATGAAGGTGACCTTTGCTTCGACCTTATCTGCAAAGCTGTTTACAGCCTTGGCTATCTTTGTCATATTTCCTGAGGATTCATACTTTTCAATGAGGTAATCATCCTCGCAGAAGTACACTCCGTTGATCAAGGTCTTTCCTTTGGCAAGGGAAACTCTTGTATTTACTCCTATCCAAAAGTCCCTGAAGGGGAAATGGTCGCTCACATAGTCCTTTATATCTTCCATAAAGCTGCCGTCTTTTATGCTATTCCACGAAAGCTTCGGAAGAGGCTCAAGGTAGCGGTTCTCCCTTTCTGAGAAATCCTTTGTCGGCATGAAAACAAAGGCGCAAAGAAGCGCTGCCATTATGAGCGGTATTAAAATTGCGTTTATCTTCTTATGCATATGTTAAAACCTGAAATATAGGAACGGATTATAGCTGTCCGTAACAAGGGCTGCAATGCTTATGATGAAAAGCAGGGCAGTAATTACGGATATGATAATTTCAACTGCCGGTTTATGTTCCTTCTTAAGGAAGTTTCCTATGACCGGAGTTGAACAGAATATTCCGATGATGATCGGTATTATGTAACTTCTTAAATAGAAAAAGCTAAGGCCGTCGGCAAAGCCCTTTGCCCCGAAGAGGGATACAAAGAAGTTTCCGAAGGCTCCCATATCGTCAAAGGCAAAGAGACTCCAACCCATCATAAAGGCAAAGACGGTATATATGTGCTGCAATAGCTTTGGTGCCTTTTCAAGAGCTTTTCCGTATACATATTTTTCGAGTATAAGGAGTATGCCGTAGTAAACGCCCCAAAGAATGAAGTTAAATGCTGCTCCGTGCCAAAAACCTGTTAAAAGCCATACTACCATAAGGTTGAATATATGGCGGCCCTTGGAGACCCTGTTGCCTCCCAGGGGAATATATACATAGTCTCTGAACCAGGTGGAAAGGGACATGTGCCACCTTCTCCAAAACTCCGTAACGCTTCTTGAAATATAGGGGTAGTTAAAGTTCTCAAGGAAATGGAATCCCATCATAAGGCCAAGGCCTATGGCCATATCGCTGTATCCGGAGAAATCGAAATATATCTGAAGGGCAAAACCTATGAGGCCAAGCCATGCAGTTGCAGCCGTAAGGCTTGCTTCCCCTGAGACCTGAGTAAACAACTCACCGAGAGCGTTTGCCAAAAGAACCTTTTTGAAAAGGCCCAGAAGGAATCTAGATACGCCTTTTACAAAATTCTCTTTTGATATATCCCTGATCCTTATTTCATCGGCTATGGTCTGGTAGCGGACTATGGGTCCTGCTATGAGCTGAGGGAACATGGATACATACATGAGATAATAAAAGTAATTATGCTCTACCTTTGCATCTCCCCTGTATACATCCAGAGAATAGCTCATGCTCTGGAAGGTATATAAGGAAATTCCTATGGGAAGAGTCACATTGACAGCGGGGACGCTTATCTTAAAGATGCTTCCCAGCACGCCCATAAGGAAGTTTGTATACTTAAAGAAGCATAAAAGCCCCAGGTTTATAACTATGGCTATGGTAAGATAGAGCTTCTTATGCTTTGGATGCTTTTCAAGGAACAGACCGTCAAGCCAGTCCACCCCTGCGGAAAACATCATAAGGAAGACGTATATGGGTTCTCCCCAAGCATAAAAAAGCAAGCTGAAGAACAGCAAGCAGTAATTCTTCAGCTTGAATGGCACAATATAGTACAGCGCAAAAAACGCTGTCATGAAAAAAAACAAGAAAGGTATACTGGAAAAAACCATTTACTATTTTCCTATGAGCTTAAGGCATGCATCGTTATCGGCAGAAATGATGCAGATATATACTCCGTCCTTTTCTTCAACATAGCGATCCTTTACCTTTGGAGCCTCTGCCTGTCTCTCGGCATATGTTGAATCTACCCAAGAAGATGCATAGGTCTTTTCGATCTTTTCCATCTCGCCGTACATGAGGCTTTCCTTGCCTTCCTTTGCGACGGCTATGATGAACATATTGGCGGAAAGGCCGTTTGTGACCTCTGTGTAATAAAACTCCGCAGTATCCTCTAAGGTTATGTCATATCTGAATTCTATCTGCTCGCCGTCTGCGAGGGAGCATCCCTTAAACTCATCTGAGCCAAGAAGCGCTTCTGCAGCAGCCTTTGCATCAAAGGTCTTCTTTTCTTCCTTTTCGCCTCCGCAGGCTGCAAGGGAAAAGACCATTACAAGTGCAAGCATAATTGCCAATACTTTTTTCATATCTAAAGTCTCCTTCTTAATAATCAAGATGTGTCATTATATAGTCCAGCATTACCTGACAGCCTTCATCGGAAAGATGTATTCCGTCGGGCTCATAAATATATTCCTGAATACAGGCTCCCGTATTGGGATCCTTTACGGCCTCTGCTGCATTCATAAACTTGAATCCGTACTTTCTGCAAAGCTCACACATGTAGACGTTCATCTTGTTGATCCTGTCGTCTCTGTGGAAGCCGACCTCTTCAACATATTCAGGTCTGTCATACCAGTACTCAACGGGCATTATGGAGCAGATGATGAAGTTAGTATCGGGATACATTTCCTTCATCTTTGCATAAGCCTTATCGCAGCTCTCGTTTAAGTACTCAGGAGTCCATCTGCTGGTCCAGTCGCTGTTTAGAAGGACCAGGACATTCTCCGGATGGTGCTCGTTCATGGCATCGAAGAAGGTCGTTTGCTCATCAAGATATCCGTAAACATATATGGCTTTTGTATAGAAGTCATCCGTTGAAATTGAAGGTCTTGACCAAAGGTGCCTGTAGGCAACAAGGCCTATTTCTCCGAGCTTCTCTATGAAGGAGTCTCCGAAGAGAAGAAGATCTGCAAACTTTTCCTCATTGTATCCCACATCCTTGCAGATAACATCGGGATAGAAGGGGTTGAGGTCAAAATCAAGAACGCCCATTTCCATGGCTCCGCCGTCGATTACATTGACCGTTCTGCGGACTCTTGCAGCATTTCCGGAGGCATCTGTAGCCACATAGCTTACGTGATATACGCCCGCCTTTTCACCTATGAAATTGCCGTCCTTATCCTTTGTAAGATCGCTGGTGATCTCAACCTTTGCGCTTAAATCACCGTCTATCTCATCGACAGCCGTAAAGCCCTGCTCTAAGAACTGTCCGCCTGTTTTAATATATACGTTATCGCTTCCTTCAAGGGTCAGGACCGGAGCTACCTTATCGACAACATTTACTGTTCTTGTCTTCCTCGCAAGAAGATAGCTGTATTTAACCTTATATTTTCCTATTTTGGATGTATCGACATTTGATGTGACCTTTGCTTTTCCAAGGCCCAGTCTTATGGATGCTCCTGCATCCTCATACTCTTCCCCATAGCCTATTTCCACCTTTTTTTCGCCGTTCATCTTAATCATGACCGGAGTAAAGACTACGACTGTCAAAAGGAGCAAAAATGCTGCCACAATCAAAAATCTTATGAACTTTTTCTTATTTAATCTTTTCTTTCCCGCCATATCTTTAATCCCTTTTCAAATTCATTTTATTATACAGTAATGAGGACTCTTTCTCAAGACTGCTTTATTTAAATATGGCGAGAATACTCCCGCCTCTATAGGCGGGGGATGAATCGCCACAATTAATTATCAAGAACAAATGTAAAAATCTTGCAATACGAACAATTGTTTGGTATACTGTATTCATGAAGATAACCAAAGGATACAAGTACAGAATATATCCAAACATTGCTCAAGCTGAGTATATGAACAGTATATTCGGTTCGTGCCGTTTTGTATACAACCACTTCCTTACAGAAAGATCAGAAGCCTGGAAGAGAGGAAAGAAAAGCCTGTCATATACGGACACATCACGCATTCTTACTCTTTTGAAAAGAGAACCGGAGTTCGTATGGCTTTCAGTATGCGACAGCATGGCTCTTCAGGAAAGCCTTAAGGATCTTGACAGAGCCTACAGGAACTTCTTTGCAAAGAGGGGACAGTATCCTCACACTAAAAGCAAACGAGATCATAAACAGTCCTATAGAACAAGAAACCAGAATAACTGCGTACGCATAGAAGGAAAACATTTAGTTCTTCCAAAGGTCGGTAAGGTGAAGATAAAACTCTCAAGAGGCTTTGAGGGTCGTATCCTTAATGCTACGGTATCAAGGACTGCAACAGACAAATACTATGTATCCCTATGTGTAGAGGGGGAACTCGTAGCAAAACAAAATGCCGGTGGAATGATAGCCATAGACGTGGGTATCAGTGAGTTCTATTCTGACAGTAACGGAAACAAGGTAGATAATCCCAAAGTCTTAAGGAAGTATGAGCGAAAACTTGCCAGAGAGCAAAGAAGGCTGTCCCGTAAAGTGAAGGGATCAAAGAATTATGAAAAGCAGCGCATTAAGGTAGCAAGAGTACATGAGAAGATATTTGATGTAAGAACAGACTTTCTTCATAAAGAGTCGACGTTCCTTGTGAGCGAAAACCAAGTCATAGGTATAGAGACTCTTAATGTAAAGGGTATGGTAAGGAACCGTCATCTTGCAAAGTCCATACAAGATGCATCATGGAACAGGTTCTTTGAAATGCTCAAATACAAGTCTTTGGCATATGGATGCGAAATAGTACCTGTTCCCAGATTCTATGCTTCAAGTCAGGTATGCAGCTGTTGCGGATACAAAAACGCCTTAGTAAAGGACCTATCCGTAAGAAACTGGGTATGTCCTGTATGCGGGATATCCCATGACAGGGACGTCAATGCTGCAGTAAACATCCTGAATAAAACAATAACGCTCATATCTACAGTATAGACACGAGCGTCCTAAGTACCGTGGGGAGCACGGGAACTTACGCCTGTGGAGTTCGTGTAAGACGATATGCTTTTCCAAAAGTATATCGCAGTGGACGATGAAGCAGGAATCCCCCGCTTCAAAGCCTGAAAGGCTTAAGCGGCGGGAACTTCAATTACCAGTCGAGATGACTTTCGATATATTCTCTCATAAGCTGAAAACCGGCATAGGAAAGATGTATATGATCTCCTGAAATATATTCATCATAGCATCCTCCCGTATTAGGATTTCTTACGGCTTCAGCTGCATTCATAAACTTGAATCCGTACTTTCTGCAAAGCTCACACATGTGTACGTTCATCTTATCAATATTGTAGTTGCGCCCATATCCTCCCACATTAAAGTAGGCATCCACCGGCATTATGGAGCAGATGATGATCTGCGTATCCGGATAATTTTCAGCAAGGAATGCATAGGCCTTGTCACAGCTTTCAGCCGTATAGTCCACGGACCATCTTCCCGTCCAGTCGCTGTTTAAAAGCACCAAAAGGGCCTTTGGCTTTGCATAGTTCATGACATTTTCAAAGTAATCAAAGCCTTCGCTGTACCTTACCGGTATATCCCTGAAATCATCCGTCGAAAGGGATGCATAATATATGGTCCTGTACCAGGAAAATCCTCCGTAATACTGAAGATTCCCTATGAAGGAATCACCGAAAGTCCAAAGGCTGTCATATTTCTCTTGATCAAATTCCGTCTCTTTGCAAATGACATCGTCATAAAATGGATGGAGAGAAAAATCCCATAGACTCTGTGACATGGGACCGTCAGCAGCAACCTTTATCTCTCTTCTCGCCCTTACAGCGTTGCCGGCCGCATCTGACACCGTATAACTCACGTGATAGGTGCCTTCCTCATTCATGTTAAGTTCAGAAGTATCTATCTCCACTTTTTCAGACAGATCCCCGTCTATTTCATCAAAGGCACTGCAGCCGTGTTCAATATATTCGCTGCCTACTTCGTAATACTGAGACAAGGGTCCCTCGAGCTTTATTTCAGGCCTTACCATGTCCACCACGTGAACGGTCCTTTTTACCCTTTCAAGAAGGAAGCTATATTCGATCTCATAGTCGCCGATTAGTGAGGTGTCGACGGAGCCTTCCGTCCTGACTTTTCCTAAATTCCATTTTAAACTTGCCCCGGCGTCCACATATTCTTCTCCGTAACAAATGCTGATTTCATCCTCTCCCTTAAGTTCAATGAGCACCGGCATGGTGACAACGACAATGGCTGCAATCAAAAGAAAAGATGCTAAAAGCATCAGCGTGATTCTAAGTATTACTTTTTTCCTTTTGTTTGCCGGTATTTTCATATTCTAAAGAAGGGAAAAAAAGTCCCCGCAGCACATTATACCACGGGGCTCTTAATATTTCTCTCTTTATTCGAAGACTGCCTTTGGATTGCTATAGTACATATGCCTTGCAGGTGAATTTAGGCTGCTTTCGTATGTACCGAAATACAGAGGACCGCTTTCATCAAATACCGCAATGGAAATTCCGTTTTGGCCATAGACTGCGTAGGGATTTTCGGAGTCGTAACTTAAGTCTTTAAAGATCAGATAAAGCCTTCCATCCTTTAAGCAGCTCATGTATTTCTTGTCATAACTTAAGAAATCATACCCCCTTATAAACATGCCCATAACATAGGGATCATCCATGATCTTTGACAGATCCGCTGTAAAGAAAGGCGCCGGTATTCCCTTTTCGTCTTCTTTGAAAAGCAAAACTTTTCCGTCACTGCAAAGGCTTTCATCAGTCAAATTTCCGGTTCCGATCAAAAGGTATCCTTCTTCATCCTGGACAAATTGAATGTTTGCGCTGTCTGCCGGGATCTCCTGCTTTTTAAGGAGATCTTTTGCTTTTAAATCTATGGTATAGAGGTAGATTTTTCCCTCTTCTGCTACAAGGGCATTTACGATTTCCTCATGTCCGGATTTAAGCATTCCGATCAGTTCTTGTCCTTTGTCAAAGGAGTATACCGTATCTATACTTTCAGGATCTATATACGTAATATTTTGTATATCTAATTTATATATTCCGTATCCTCCCGGGATATCTTCATAGGCATCATACTCTAAAAGCCCTGTTTCTGTGGATAAAAGATTAATATAGAAATACAGACTGTCTCCGATTTTTACATCCCTGCTTGTTCCCGTTATAGGTATTTCATTGATAATATATCCGCTATTGTTTCCGGAGCCCTCAAAATAACCTGCAGTAAAGCCGCTTTTCCCTGCCCCCTTGAATATTCTTACCTTTGTGCCCTCCGGGAGTTTAAACTTAAAATATTCTCTTAATGCAATAGATTGAACCGCAGTCCCGGTATTTCTTACCGTATTCCCGGTCATCACCTCTATTTCTATAGGATAATGATCAAAAACTTCTCTTGCAGGAACTAAGATATCTGTACTGTTTTCACCGCTTAAATCGGGATACTTTTTGATCAAGCTTTCAAAATGAGCATAATCTACAGTCATATCCAAAAACAGATTGATTCTGTCATCAGCAGGGATATCTTCTCTCGCAAATTTATACTCAAGCTTTGCATCTGAAGTATAATCCGATTCATCAAAAGTAAGTACATTCTCCCATACATAGCCCGTATTAAACATCCCGCCGTAATAATAGTAACCAAACTCCGAATTGAAATTTAGATTAAGACCCTTAAGAACTGATCTGTCTCCGTAAATTACTTCTTCTTTATAGACTATCTCGTCGGCGTCATCCATTATCTTTCCGGCTTTGATTCCTGCAAAGGAGCTGAAGAAAACAAGGAGAATAAGCACTGCTGCAAAGGCTCTCTTCATGGCTTTGCCTCCCCTGTAATATCTTTAAGTGCTTTTGCCACCCTGTCTTCACTGTATCCATAGCTTTCTTTAACGTATGTGACCAGATCCTTCCCTTCAAGATCAAGTTGCGAAGTAGTCATGTCGCCTACGATTTCCCCTTGTCTTATGAGCACTGCCCTGCTTATAAGGCCTGCGACTTCCTCTATTAAATGTGTAGAAATCATGACGCTCTCCGTAGGTTCAAGGATGCCAAGCAGCACTTTGTAGAAATCCTCCCTGTTAAACAGGTCGTTTCCGGCAAAGGGCTCATCCATGAGAATAAGGTCTGCGCCCTGGCACAGGGCAAGGATGATCTCATATTGATTCTGCTGCCCCGTTGAGAGATTCCCTATCTTTATATTATCCGGAAGGCCGAAGAACTCCATGAGGCCGTCATACCTTCTCTGCCTAAAGGACGGAAAATGATCTCTATAGAACTCCTCATGCTTTTTGGCTGTCAATGCAGGAAAAAAGCTGTGCTCGCTGGTTGCAAAGGAAATACGGCATATGTTCTCTCTTGTGATCTTTTCTCCGTCTAAAAGAATTTCTCCCGAATACCCTATAAACTGAGGTATACATTTAAGAAGAGTGGTCTTTCCTGCTCCGTTTTCGCCGAAGATCCCAACGATCTCTCCCTTTGATACAGTGAGGTTTACATCCTTTAAAGCCTGCAGTCTGCCGTACTTCTTACTTAAATTGTTTATGGCAAGCATATTATCATCCTCCATATTCTAAACTCCATATCCCTTACCAATACTCCTCCGTAAGGTATGTTACTCTTGTATATGGCTATGGCTATAGCCACATTTATGAGGCTTATTATTACCGTTACAAGCAGAAATGTTATGGGAAGGGCAAGGCATCTTTTATGTATTTCCATTGGATCGGAAATCCTCTTCATTGTATATATGCCCTTAGGCCCCTTTGTGAAATAATCGTAATGCCCTTTTATATACCACCAGGCACTTAAAACAGCGGCAATACTCATAGTAAGAGTATTCTTCATCACATACATCATCGGCATGTACTGAACCGGCACTGCATGCCTTACTACCATGCTTCCGTAGTGCATAAAAAACACAAACCAAAACCAGCATATATTCAGTATTAATATCAGCATATATACTGATATCTCATCTCCTGCTTCCCATCCCGGAGGAGCAAGCCGCTCAGGCCATTTCGGGAGTTTTATTTTCCCAAGTCCTTTTAAAACTTTCGTGATCTTCTCTTTCATATTGATACCCCTGCTCTAAAACTCCCATATCTGCCTGTCTATGCTGTTAAAGGCAAAATGAGCAGCCATCATTGATATGCAGACAATTGCGAAAGCGCTGATCCATAAAACTGTAGTATTGTTCATGGGAAGAGCTGCAAGCATGGCTCTGTTTGAAATGATTGCAAGGTATGCACCTTGAGGGCCAAATGCTATGCCGCTGTATTTTTCAACAATGTTAAGCTGCAGTATTACAGACACAGCCCTTGCTGCATAAAAGAGAAGTATGTACATAAGGCAAACTAAAACATAAAGCCAATATTGTTTTCTCTTTGTAACGCTGAGCCTTTCCAGTGTGTAAGTTCCTTTTCCCTTTGCAAGAGGTGTACCCGCAAGGGCAAAGAACAAAAACAGCAGGGAAATCCAAAAGATAACGCCGTCTAAATTTTCTGAGATCAATTCCGCAATAAAGCCGGTATGTGCATTAATTCTCAGCCTCTTTGCATATACCAGGAAATACAGAAGCACCTCCGCAATGAACATGACCCCCGTTACAGCCAAACATTTTTTCATTGGCGCATAGGCGTAAAGGGATATTACTGAAAAATCCTTCTTCATTTCTCTTCCTCCCAATGCTCTTTCAAAATATTAACTGCATCTTCAAGCCCGATGCCCGCAGCCTTCATAGATGTTATGACTTTTCCGAGCTCCTTTTTAAACAACTCTTCTCTAAGCTTCTTTACTGTTTCATCGCTTATTGTAAACACGCTCCCCGATCCGCCCTTCGATACTATGAGACCCTCAAGCTCAAGGACAGCAAAAGCCTTCTGAACAGTATTTGGATTGATTCCAAGCCTTGCCGAAAGCCAGCGCCTTGAAGGGAGTTCCTCACCGTCCTTTGCATTTCCCGATGCAATACAGCCTTTGATATGGTTCACAAGCTGCAAATATATGGGGCTCTCCTTATCCTGTTTGTATGATTCAAATTCGATCATAACTGTCCCTTTCTTAACTGTATTATCGTACTAGTACACTTTAACTGTATTAAAGCACTAATACAGTTTTTTGTCAACAAAAAAAAGACAATTATTTTAAATTGTCTTTTTTGATCGCTTTACATTTACCAATCCATGTGGTGCTTTATGTAGTCCACCATTAGGCTGTAGCCCTCAAAGCTTAGATGTATGCCGTCTTCACCTATGTATTCATTTGAGCAGCATCCCGTTTCGGGATTCTTAAGTACCTGTGCTGCGTTCATGAATTTAAAGCCGTATTTTCTGCAAAGCTCGCACATATACGCATTCATCTTGTTTATCCGGTCATTTCGGTCAAAACCTTCCTGCCATTGCCAAGCTTCGCTGCTGTAATACTCATCGACCGGGGTAATGGAGCAGATTACGAACTTTGTATCCGTGTATCTGTCCCTGATTTCTTTATAGAAAGCATCGCAGCTTTCTTCAAGATACTCAGGAGTCCAATGAAGGGTCCTGTCGCTGTTCAATAACACCAAAACCGTTTCCGGATGATATGCATCCATAGCATCAAAGAAAGTGCTGTAGCCGTCGTAATAACCGTAAACAGTTATGGGCGCATCATATACACTGTCAGTTCCAAGGGAACCTCTTGACCAAAGCTGATCGTAACTGACTACGCCGTAATCTCCCAAATTCCCTATAAAAGAATCCCCAAAGAATAAAAGACTGCTGAATTTGTCATGATCATAGTCAGAGGCTGAGGAGTCTCCTTCCTCAGCAGAAGGTACCTCCCTGCAAATCACATCGTCATAAAAGGGATCAAGGTCAAAGGCAAAACGGTCCATGCTTAAAGGACCTTCTGAAACTACTGTGACCGTTCTTCTCTCCCTTGCAGCATTGCCGGCCCTATCGGATACTATGTAGCTGACGTGATACTCTCCGGCTTTGTTTATGTCAAGATCGCTTTCTATTGTTACCTTGTCTGTCAGATCCCCGTCATTATCATCAAAGGCTGAAAAACCAGGCTCAACATATTCTTCACCAACCAATAGGTATTTATTTAAAGACCCTTTCAGCTCAATACTCGGACGCAAAACGTCTACTACATGAACTGTTCTTTCAGCTTTTTCAGCTAAAAACCTGTATATGATAACATAATCGCCTAATTGCGATGTATCTACCTTGCCTTCGGTTTTTACTTTGCCAAGCTTAAACCTTACCGAAGCGCCCGGATCTTCAAAAATCTCCCCCTGGCCCACGGTCATTTCTTTTTCGCCATTTACGCTGATCAATAGAGGGAATGCAAGAAGAGCTGCAGCAAGGATCAAAACCATCCCTAATACTATTATCAGAATTTTGCTTTTCTTCTTTTTCATGCTTTAATCTACACCCCTCAGCTCAGCATTGGGAACGTATTTTTTTATGACCTCGAGCATGGAAAGCAGAGTCTCTTTATCCCATGCGCCCCAATTTCCCTTCAGTATTGCTCCCGAATCGGTGAAGTTCTGAAGATAATATCTTTTTGCACCCTTTACAAACTGGCCCAAGGACTCCATGTCTTCCGGCTCATGCAGACCTTTGACTATGGTTGTTCTGAACTCGTAATCTACTCCGGAGAGCTTAATAATGCTCATGGATCTTAAGGTTTTGCCAAAGAGTATTCTTGCACTGTCTCCCTCAAGGCCGGCTGTTTTTGCCCATTTTTCAGGACAGTTCTTTATATCCATGGCAACATAATCCACAAGACCTTCTTCAAGAAGCTCCTGAAGCCTGTCAGGAAAGGTGCCGTTAGTATCAAGCTTAACCTTCATTCCAAGGGCTCTGACCTCCTTAATGAAATCCTTAATATCAGCCTGCATCAAGGGCTCTCCGCCTGTTATGGCTATTCCGTAAAGCTTTCCTACTCTTGTCTTTAAAAACTCAAGGACTTCGGCCGGATAGTACTCATATTCAGAGCTGTCTTCTACGAGTTCTTTGTTATGGCAAAAGGGGCAGCGCATGTCGCAGCCCGGAGTAAAAATCGTTGCCGCTATATGTCCCGGAAAATCCAGGAGCGTCATTTTTTGTATTCCTGCTATTCTCATAATGTATATATTCTAACACAAAGCGGCAAAGCATTCTATTAATGAGTCCCCGGTTCATAATTCTTTTCACATCTATTTCATTCACATTAGTGTACTTTTTGATATAATAGGAAAAAGGGTATTTCAGGGGTTTTTTATTACGATTCATGAGACTTCAAAGAACTATAAACAGAAAAAAAAATAAGGTCCGCCTGGTGGTTGTTGTTCTCTGCCTGGCAGTTTTCGGCTACAGCGCCTACCGCGTCGGCATCAACTACTACCGCGCTCAGCAGAGCCAAAAAGCTGCGGAAGAAGAAGCAAGAAAGGTCCAGGAACAGCTCGAGGATGCCAGAAGGAGAGCCGAAGAGGAAGCAAGGAAAGCTGAAGAGGAAAGAAAGGCTCAGGAAGCTGCAAATCAGCAAAGCGGAGATGAAAACACTGAGCCTGAGCCGGAACCGGAACCCTTCGTGCTTAATTTTGATGAGCTGTCTGCTATCAACTCGGATATTATGGGCTGGATCAGTGTAGACGGAACCAATATCAATTATCCGCTCCTTTATTCTTATACTGACAGGAACTTTTACCTTTACCATAATTACAGAGCCGAATACGACTCTCAAGGTTCAATATATATTGAGAATTTTAACAAAAGGGATCTTTCCGATTTCAATACCGTTGTATACGGACACAGCATGCTCAACGGAAACATGTTCGGAACCCTTCATAACTTTTCTAATTGGGATTTCTTCTATTCCCATGGGAACATCACTCTCTATACTCCAACCAATACCTACACATATGAGGTATTTGAAACTGCGACCATAGATGATACACATATATTCACCTATCTTGATAACGGCAGTAAGGACAGTATAAACAAATACATTGAAACCCTTGCAGGCTACAACAGCGGTCTGAAAAAGGATGGATATACCATAACTCCTGAAGATCACATCCTCACCCTTTCAACCTGCACAACGGATGACACCAAGCGCCTTGTAGTATTCGCAGTTTTAACCAATGTGACATAAGGGCAAGGCCAAGATTGAAGTACTGAAAAAGCCCGCCTAAGCGGGCTTTTTGATTTGCAGTTTTTGCTGTTTCTTACAGCTTCATTCCGTTCTGGATTTTGCATCCCTTGATGAGATGCTGTGCAAGAAGAGCTGTTGTGATGGGGCCTGTTCCTCCGCCGCATCCCGGTGTTGCGCTTGTGATCATTGCGCATGCGTC
>CAZALQ010000006.1:7377-22701 GCA_964485605.1 uncultured Oscillospiraceae bacterium | reverse complement strand
TGGACTTCAACCTTGGTTTCCTCAATCGCAGCGTTCAGCCGTTCTTCCCGGCTCTCGTCCATCCAGACAGCTCCTTCAAACAGCGGTTTCAAATCTCGAAGGCCTACGGCATTCTTGACCGTGATAAACTCATCAGGAACACCCTTCTTTAATCTGTTGTACAGCGTCAGGTGTTTCATCCCGCTCTTCTCGGCTAGTTCGCCAAGGGTGAGCAGTCCATAAATGGAATCAACGCGGATCGTGTTTCGTTTATTCCGCATATTCTCTGTTCTTGTCGCCCAGTGGCAATTTCCCAACTCATAATCCCCATCTGTGTCTATCCGATCAAGTTGGAGTCCTGGCTCATAGCCATCAATCATATCGTTATAGAAAGTCTCGAAATCTTCCCATCTGGGGTCAACCTTTATTCCTCTTCCGCCATAATACGGATAACTCTTGTCTTTTGGATTATTGCACCGTTCCCGCATGTCGGACCAGACTTTATAGAGCGGAGAATTTGTGAGACCATGTGTGGACGCTTGAAGGGCTTTCATCTCTTTGGTGTAGCATCCACAACTGGGAACTTTCGATTTCAGACTTCGGCTTGTAACAACAACTCCATTCCCGCACTCGCATTGGCATAGCCATCTCGGTCTGGCATCTGGACTATCCGTGAGTCGGTACATCACGGTAAGACGCCCGAATTTTTCGCCGCTTAAGTCAGGTGCAGGATGCTGACATCCGCAGGAAATCATCGTTCCCTTTTTCAATGCCTTGTCATAGGCAATAACTTCATTCCCACATTCACACCTGCAAAGCCATTTCTTTGCTGTCAATTTTTTGCTGGTGAATGATTGGTTCGTTCCGAATGTATCCTGTTCCTCTTCGGCTTGCCGGAGAATGGTGAGTTTTCCTCGGATAAAGCCTGGTGTGATCTCCGTCACGGGAGTCATATATCTTTTATTCCCCATCCGCTCTCACCAGCCTCTCCGTACCAGGAACTTCAAAATGACATAGCTTCGCCATCAAGCCTCACAACTTACTTTTCAGCTTCTCTTTGATATTCCAGTTGCTGGTCTGGCTGCTATGTCCTTCACGCTCACCAACCGCGCATCACGACGTGCTGGAGTCTTGCATGAGATCATGTTCTCTCCCACCGATCTGTTACCAGCGGCAGCAAGAGTGGAGGCTATTCCTCCGTGGGAAGAAGCGATACAATGTCGATAATGTCACAATCGAGAGCATTGGCGATTTTCTCAATCAGATCAAGGCTCACCGCCTCATCTTTTCGCATCTTCGCTATCGTCGATCTGGAGATTCCAGCTTTTTCCGCCAGTTCCGTTTTCGACATTTTCAAATCTATGAGCTTCTTCCATAATGGATTATATGAAATCTTTCTCATAGTGCCTCCCTCGATTATTCTACTACATCTTTGTGTTCACCGTCAACCTTTTTGTGTGTATTTGTGCACATTTTCACTTCGGATACGAACAGATAATTCCAACATTCCTCGCAAAGTTGACCAGAACCGTCTACATACCATTTTCTCAGATAGACCGGATAATTGATTTCGTATGGTGTAGATTGACCACACCTTACACAGACTTCCTTCACAGCCATTTGGCTGCCCAGCTGAAGTCCTGGTCTTTGAATGACGGATGTTTCCCATCCTTTTCAGACGTCTTATAGGGTACGTCCAGCTTCGGCCATTCAACTCCTATGGTCTCATCATTCCACGGAATGCCACCTTCCCCGCTCGGGTCATACACATCGGTGCATTTGTAGACGAACTCGGCTGTGTCTGAAAGGACGAGGAATCCATGAGCAAACCCAGCAGGAACGTAGAATAGGTTCTTCTTCTCGGCACTTAGCGTTACACCTACCCACTGCCCGTAGGTTTCTGATCCGGGTCGCACATCCACCGCAACATCAAACACTTCACCGTGTGTTACTCTGACCAGCTTTCCCTGTGTGTGGGTCTTCTGGAAATGGAGGCCTCTCAGCACTCCCTTGGTGGAGGAACTCTCATTATCCTGGACAAAGTTGGTCGGAATCCCGGCAGCTTCAAAATCCGGTGCCTTGAAAGTTTCGACAAAATATCCGCGGCTATCCCCATGAACCTGTGGCTGGATCTCTACAACACCATGGATTTTGGTAGTTTTGAATTCAAAGCTCACAGCTCCGCCTCCTTCACGTATCGAGCAACAGCGTCTTTCCAATCAGGGAGAGGTTTGAACCCTGCCTCTACCAGCTTTGACTTGTCCAATCTTGAATTCTCCGGACGAGCTGCTTTGCTCAAGCCATACTCTGCTGTGGTTACCCTGTTTACTTTCACATCCATACCCGCGGCACGATAACTCTCCTCCGCCAGATCTGCCCAGGATATGTAACCGCCCTCATTAGTGGCGTGATAGTACCCATACTTCTCTGTCTCAATCATGTCAACGAGAAGACGAGCAAGGTCGAATGTGTATGTCGGTGTGCCAATCTGGTCATCGACCACACGGACGGTGTCGTGCGTTTTCCCGACGTTAATCATGGTCTTGATGAAGTTCTTCCCCTTACCAAACACCCAGGCGATGCGCACCACATACCATTTTTCAAGAGTGGATGTTACCGCCATCTCGCCTTCCAGCTTAGTCTGGCCGTAGTAATTAAGCGGCGCATAGTTTTTATCATCAGGTTGCCAAGGACGAGTCCCTTTCCCATCGAACACATAGTCGGTACTGATGTACATCATCTTGGCATCCACAGCTTTCGCCGCTTCCGCGATGTACTGAGTTCCCTTGTGGTTGATTGCTTCAACCTTCGGCTTGTTCTCCTCATCCTCTGCCGCATCTACAGCCGTCCACGCAGCGCAATGGATAATGGCGTCAGGGTGGATTCTCTCCACTGCTTCCTTAACAGCCCTCTCATCCGTTATATCCAGCTGGACGTACTCCACAGCATCAGTTGTCGTTGCTTGAATATCTGAGCCGACAACCTCATGTCCTCTGCCAGCCAGTTCAAGAACACAGTCATGCCCCAGCTGTCCATTTATTCCGGTTACAAACACTCTCATTTCATCACCTGCTCTGCTCCCAGAGCCAATAGCCTCATGACCACGCTTAGCCAATTCCAGGATTACATCCTGCCCAAGCTGGCCTGTTGCACCTGTTACGAAAACCTTAATTTATCTTACCCTGCCGTGGACCGGCCCCTTTTTTCCATCTTTCCCACACCACTTATTATCTGGGTGATGTGGTTATCGATTTCCATACATCTTGGCGTAGTAATTCTGATACTCGCCATTGACGATCTCTTCCCACCAGGACTTGTTCTCCAGATACCACTTGATCGTCTTCTTGACGCTATCCTCGAACTTTGTCTCTGGCAGCCAGCCTAATTCCTCATGTATCTTCGTCGGATCAATGGCATATCGCTGGTCATGACCTTTTCTGTCGGTCACGTAAGTGATCAAATCTTCACTCTTCCCCAGCTCATGTAATATCGTCTTCACCACATCGATATTAGCTCTCTCATTGTGTCCGCCAACGTTATAGACTTCCCCAATCCGCCCGTTCCTGATAATCAGATCGATGGCTTTGCAGTGGTCCTCCACATACAGCCAATCACGGACGTTAAGTCCAGCGCCGTACACAGGCAATGGCTTATCATTCAGAGCATTGATAATCATCAGTGGCCAGAGCTTTTCCGGCATCTGTGCAGGACCTACGTTGTTGCTGCAACGGCTGATTGTGATCGGCATGCCGTAGGTGCGGTAATATGCCTGGACGAGTAGATCTGCGCCAGCCTTACTGCTGGAGTATGGACTTGATGTATGGATCGGAGTAGATTCTGTAAAGAACAGATCAGGCCGATCCAGCGGAAGGTCGCCGTACACTTCGTCGGTTGATACTTGATGATATCTGATATTCCCATACTTCCGGCAAGCGTCCATCATCACAGAGGTTCCGATGATATTGGTCTGGAGGAAGATGCCAGGATCTTCAATAGAGCGATCCACATGGGATTCTGCTGCAAAGTTAACGACCACATCGGGGTGCGTTTCTTCAAAGATTCCATAGATGGCATCTCGATCGCAGATGTCGGTCTTGTAGAACTTGAAACGAGCGGCTTTGGCTGCATCGTAAGAAGGATCGGCAGGATCAAGAAGGCTTGCCAGAGTAGACAGATTCCCCGCATAGGTCAGCTTATCCACACAGATAACTCTATCCTCTGGATACTTCTCCAGGTGATAGAAGATATGGTTTGAGCCAATGAAGCCGGCACCGCCTGTGATTAAGATCGTCATGTTAATACCTTTCCCTTCAATATCTCACTTTGCCTTCCGCCACAGATTTCAGATGTTCACCGTAGGGAGATTTGCCGTAGAGTTTTGCGGCTTCCAGGAGCTTGTCAGTAGTGATAAACCTGTTTATGTAGGCGATCTCCTCTGGTGCGCTGATTGTGATTCCCTGTCGGGTCTGAATCATTTCTACGAAATTCGCAGCAGCTAATAGGGAGGACATCGTACCCGTGTCAAGCCACGCAAAACCACGACCGAGAAGCTGGACGTCCAGGAGTCCGTCTTGCAGGTACATCTCATTCAGCGTGGTTATCTCCAATTCTCCCCTGGCGCTTGGCTTTACTTCTTTTGCTCTATTACTCACACCAGCCGGATAGAAGTACAAGCCTGTAACCGCGTAGTTTGATTTCGGTTCCTTCGGCTTCTCTTCAATACTCAGAGCCTTGCCATTCTCGTCAAACTCGACCACACCGAAACGCTCTGGGTCCGGAACGTAGTAGCCAAACACGGTGGCTCGGTTGTTTTCCTCAGCATTCCTCACAGCGACCTTAAGCATCGTTCTGAACCCATTCCCATAGAATATGTTATCACCGAGAACCATGGCTCCAGGGCCACCAGCGAGAAACTCTTCGCCGAGGATAAATGCTTGGGCAAGGCCATCTGGTGAAGGCTGAACCTTGTATTGGAGGGAGATTCCAAACTGGCTACCATCACCCAGTAACGCTTCAAACCGAGGAGTATCAGTCGGTGTGGAGATTATGAGGATCTCTTTAATACCTGCCAACATGAGTGTGCTGAGCGGATAATAGATCATGGGTTTGTCATAGACTGGAAGCAATTGCTTGCTCGTCACCATTGTTAATGGATAGAGCCTCGTACCAGCTCCTCCAGCAAGAATAATGCCCTTCATAATCTACTCACCCCTTAAAACAGCTCTTCATCGAGCCTTTTGCCGCGCTCTTTTCCCTCAAGCAAATCATACAGCCAAAGAAGGCCTTGATACGCTTCAGTTTTTGAATTGAACGTACCGTTTGTTCCAGGGACATTTATTGTCCCACTGGAGATTAATCCATTGCAATAGAGAAAGCTGAAGTATTTCTTGCTTTGACATTGGACACAGTACCAGTTCCCACTGCGTTCCTTATACTCGACGATGTGCGCCTGATAGGTGTTTTCCATATATGTCAGCATTTTCTGTACATCTGGATTCTTTGCTGTAAGGACTCTGTTATCGCCAAAGGCATTTTGAAAAAAGCTCATACTGTTGTCTCCCTAAGGTCAAGTATTCTTTGCCTTATTTTCTTCAAATCCTCAACTCCATCTGTAATCCCGGAAAACTTAGCCTGGTAAATTCTCGATTGAAGAACCTGACCTGCATCATACAAAATCGGGGTTTGCATGCAGATGTTCCATTCTTTCTGAATATCCCCCTGGTACCCGTATTTATTGATAACAGCATCAATGTACCCTGCTTGCCTACATAGGCTGAGATAGTGAGTTCTATATCGGAACCTGGTGAACGGATACTCTTTTAATTCGTCTATGCAGTCCTTGAGAAAAAGCATTCTGCTCTTAATAACCCCATGGCTCTTCATGTATAGCCAAATAGCTGCTGTTGTCTGCCATCCTCAAAGATACATGACAGTCGCTCTACTTATATCAGCACTGTGTTCATCCGTTTTCTTCTCTGCAAGAATCTGTTTGGTCTGTTCGACATATCTTCTGATTGTTTTCCTCGGCAACGGGAACCCATAGCCTTTGTTGGCAATATACATGATATTGTTGTGCATCTTCTCCCAAGCTCTCATGTACGGTTCAATTTTGCTTCTTAGTCCCGAATCCATGAGTTCCTTATCATGCCAGTTATTGCTATAGATATCATCCATGATGCCATCGTTTCTCTGCCCATCGAGAACCGTCATATGTTCAATCGTGTGCGGACCATCGGATTCCCAGATTGCAAAGAGCTTCACTATTCTCTCAACCCAATCCGGATAAAGCCTTCCCGGAGAGATATTCAGCTGTGAGCAAATTCTAAATGTATTCAGGAAGTAATAAGTATCCTTATCTTCCAAGGCTGCGACAAGGTCATCCAGATAACCTTTTACTGTTCCAAAGGCTCCGCAGTCCACACTGTCAACAGTTACTGGGGTATAGGAATCGTAGATCGCATGAAATAACTCTTCAGACGTTCCGTATGCGATGTATTGGTTCCTGAATGGTTCCAGCAGATATGTGTAAGTTTTCTCTTTTCTTTTTGCGTCCTTTCTCTTCCCTGGATCTGCACAGTGGTGTAAATAGATCGCCTTACCTGGAAATGTCCTGCCTTGCAAACTTCTGAAAAAGGGTTCTGCATCGAAGAAGTCCACACCACCATAGCCAATAAAGACTATATCAAAACCTGATTCAAAGCATCTGATCATCTCATTCTGAAAATCTTCATCCAGTCCTTTGGACATGGCAACTATTGTGGCACCCAGATTATCTGTCCTATCGGTAGCAGATCCATGGAAGTGATAAACATTCTTCGCAGATGCTTTTTCTAAACCTGTATCGAAATTCGCAGTAACCAGTCTTGCCCCTGCCTTGTTCAGATCGGCGAGCCTATAGTGTGTTAGGTTTGGTCGAACCAGGCTGAACCTTTGAATTGCGGCTATAGACTCACCCCGTGCAAACATTCTTTGATTCTCAGGCTTGGTAAAATGAATACTGTTGAAGTATTTATCAAGCTTGTCCATCTCGCCGATGATGTACTCCAGCCTGGGACGCTGCCACGCCTCACCAAAGATATCAGCTTCGGTATATTTTCCTACTGGAGCAGGCTCCGACCACTTCCCATTCTTCACGCTTTCCATAATCTGAGGAACATGATTATTCCAGAGAGCCACAAATTGTTTCCATTTTGGCCCCATTGCTGTTTCCAGATATGCATCTGTCAAACCTGACCCCAGTGGTAAACATGAAGGAGCATCGGCACTTATCCCGGCACCAGTCCAGAAGATGGTACGACTTGGATCAATACGAAGAGGAGATGCATCGTCATGTGATAGAATAATGTCAGTCACTTCTGCCCTCCTTGCCCTTTCAGCCACTCTTTCACTTCTCTCGTTGATGAGTGCCAAGCTGTAATGATGCGGGTTAAAGTATGGTCTGTTATCACTGTGATGATGCCGGAACTGGAGAGTCCGATGTGTTTGTATCGTTCTTCTCCGTTTACCCGCTGCACCTCTGTCACTGTATCAGCTCGGTTGATGACTTGGACTGCTGTGGCGATAGAAATATGCCTGGCCTCGTAGAGGTTCTGCGGCTCATGGAGCCAAGTGTATGTCGTTCCTTGGTGGTAGTAGGTTTCTGTGGTGCGCAATTATTCCAAAGCTTCGTCTATTAACTTACTATTAATCAATTCCTTCATTCGCTCTGCCGCTTCATTCGCTCCAGCCTCGTTCTTCACTTTATAGACTGAGAGAAGGGTACAGAGACGAGGAAGGACTAATTTCTCCACAGCATCAGCATCTGCTATCTTCAGCGCATTCTTCAACTGTTCCTCGAGCCACTCTGGGCTGACGTCATATTTCTCATGCAAGTCGATAATCATTTTGCTACCACCGTTAAGACAACGTCCTTATCCTTCATATGAATTGTTACCTTATCACCCGCGGCATCTACAGCCTCGATCTTGAACTTGTCGAAGATATGAGTACCGTCTATGCGATAAAATGAACCTTCGTCGATGATATCGGCTGGGGAGCTAAGCCGGTACTCACCATGAGGATAGGCAAGAGCTGTTACCTTGTAGTTTGTGAGAGTCATGATCACTGTCTCCATTACAGCGTTTTCAGATATTCCATGAAGTTCTGCTTATTCTCTAAAGCTGTTGTTGTCGGGCGACCAAGATCATCTCTCGCGCCGATAGAGCACTTCACCTCGATTAGACTAAGTTCATTCCTACACTTCGCTGCTTCAAGCTCTTTATCCAGATCATCAAAATTGTCAACGCACACAGCATTCGGATAGCCGCATGCTTTTGCAATCGCAACAAGATCAATGCTCCCAGCCACCGTAGGCATTCCACCAACCGTCTCATGTGCTCCATTGTTGATAACCACATGGATTAGGTTCTTCGGCTTATTTGCACCCATGACCGCCATGGAACCCATATGCATCAAAACAGCACCGTCGCCATCTACGCACCAGATACGCTGATCGGGCTTGTTGATTGCAACACCAAGGGCTATAGAACTTGAATGCCCCATCGAGCCGACAGTCAAGAAATCGTACTTGTGGCTCTGCCCGTTCGCAACACGAGTCTCAAACAGTTCCCTGCTGGCTTTCCCCGTAGTGCTCACAATCGGATCTTCACCGCTTGCTCTAACGATGTGTTGGATGATCTCCTCACGCACCATGGTGTTATCGTTCTTGTACTCCACCTTCGGAGCATCAGTTAGAGTGCCTTTACGTATAACAAAAGCCACATCCTTGCCAGCGGCAAGTACTTTTCTAAAACCATCCATAGCCTTAGCTACTTCATCATCGGTAGTCTCTTTACCAATAATGAATGTTGCTATGTCCATATCCTCCAGTAGCTTAACGGTCACTTCACCCTGGTAGATATGCTGTGGCTCATCGTGAATACCCGGTTCACCACGCCAGCCAACAATAAAAACGACCGGGATGGCATAGACCTTATCATTCAAGAGGCTTGCGACAGGGTTAATGATATTCCCCTCACCACTATTCTGCATATAGACCACAGGAACTTTACCGGTTGCCAGATGATACCCAGCAGCCAGAGCCGTGCAGTTGCCTTCATTAGCAGCGATGACATGGTGGTGAGAATCGATACCATATGTAGCCATCAAATAGTTGCACAAAGCCTTAAGCTGACTATCCGGCACACCGGTATAGAAATCAGAACCAATTATCTCAACAAGTTTTTCAACCTTCATAATGTCGTTACCTCAATATTTCGTGATATAGGGAGTCGATTGTGTCTATATCCAAAGCTACAGGATGGTTTTTAAGCCGTACAGGATTCACGCTGGTCTTCAGTTCTTCGTTCTGCTCTGCTGTCGCTGCCGGGATGTCCAATTCCAACTTATCAAATATCTCTACCAGTTTAGCAGCACCAGACGTAGCATCCTCACAGCCCATAGCCGCGCCAATCTCATCCAGTGTTTTTTTCAGATACTCCTCGCCTCTCGGATCGATGCATTTATCTGTGTTCTTGACCATCCAAGGGAACAGCACTCTATCGCAAAGGATCGCCGCATGACCATGGGCTGATTTGAAGAGACTAGTGATCTTATAGCACATGGCATGTCCAGCAGTGGTTTGAGTTATGTTGATGGCCTTGCCTGCTGTGTTCGCTGCTCGGAGCATTCCAGCCCGGCCTTCCTCGGTGTTAGCCAGATATCCCTCCATATTCTCCATGACGCCTTGGATTGCGGCTCTGCTGTATTCCTTACTTTCCTCCGTGCTATTCACAGACCAGTAGCTTTCAATGGCATGGCAGAGAGCATCGCACATCGTGGCTTTTTTCTGATATGGCGGAAGCGTGATGAGGGTGTTCGGATCCATCAGTACGGTGCCGGGAATGAAACTCTCGCTAGTTACACTCTGCTTCTTGCCATCGAAGTAGATAACTGCATACCGCGTTGCTTCTGATCCGGTTCCAGCTGTGGTCGGCATAGCAAGGAAAGGTACGGTATTCGGAACATACTCCGCATTCAGCCAACTGCCATTCTCCCCGTCTCCGGGCAGCTTTGAATACAGCTTAATGCACTTCGCCACATCCATAGCTGATCCGCCGCCAACAGCGATAATAGCATCGCAGTCTTCTTCTCTATAAACCTTTACACCCGCCCGGACATTCTCATAGAGAGGATTCGGCTGAAAATCACGGAAACCGATCATTTCAACGCCGGTCTTCTCTATCTCTTCCAGGTGTGCATTAAACTCCTTCTGATACCAGATTGAGCCGTCACACACCATAAGTATCTTCTTGGCTCCCGTCTCCTTAATCCATTCGTCAAGGCCTTTATAATTCTCTCCAGGAGTTATTATCTTCTGCTCCATGCTCACACTCCTTAGTCCTGTGCGGGAATCAAACGAATGATGTCCTTAAACGGCATAATCATGTCATCACATTCTTTTGCTCTGTGGTTTTCAAGAATGGTCTCCGCAGCCTTCTGCATAGCAGGAACCTCTGCCCTCATCAGCTGGTTAGCATAGATGATGATGTTTGCACCGCGCTCTTTCCATTCTTCCTCAGTCACAGAGTTGAAGGAAGTAGGTACTAAGACGATAGGAGTGGTCATATCCTTTGCGCGGAACTTCTCAATGAATTCCTGAATCTCAGAAGGATCTTTCTTCCGGCTGTGAATCATGATTGCATCAGCACCAGCCTCGGCAAATGCAAAGGCACGAGTCAACGCATCTTCCATGCCCTGCTCAAGGATCAGAGACTCGATTCTCGCACAGATCATGAACTCCTTGGTACGCTGCGCCTTCTTGCCAGCACGAATCTTCGCACTGAAATTCTCGATACTATCCTGGGTCTGAACGACCTCTGTACCGAAAAGTGAGTTCTTCTTCAGCCCGGTCTTGTCCTCAATGATCACCATGGAAACACCTAGGCGCTCCAGGCTTCGCACGGTGTACACAAAATGTTCCGTCTTTCCGCCGGTGTCGCCGTCAAAGATGATAGGCTTAGTGGTTACCTCGGTGATATCTTCGATGGTGCGGAAACGGCTGGTCATATCAACAAGTTCAATGTCCGGTTTGCCCTTTGCTGTGGAGTCACAGAGACTGGAAACCCACATAGCATCAAACTGGTGCGCGCCGCCATCCTGATGGACAACCGTGTTCTCGACAATCAGACCAGTCAGGCCATCATGCGCTTCCATAGCAGTGATGAGTCCCTTCATCTCAAGCACTCTCTTGAGACGGGCACGGCGAATATCCGGCATAGCAAGATCAGAACGAGTCCTCGCTTCAATATCCTTATACTTATCATCTGCACTATACGGGAACTCTACCAGTTTTCCACCATAGGAAGCCAGAATGGAAACTACTTCATCACGGATAGGTTTCTGGAAACCAGTACACCAGTCATCACCATGGACAACGATGGAAGGCTTAAGAGCTTCAAGATTTGCTTTATAGCTGAGAGTGTTCTGATCAACAACCTTGTACACACCCGCCACATTTTCAAACAGCTTTTTCCGCTCAGCAGCCGGGACAAGGGGAAGGCGCTTATAGGAAGCTACCGCTTCATCAGACAACACGCCGATGATAAGCCGACCAAGTTTCTGTGCCTTTTTAATAATAGCAATGTGTCCGCCGTGGATGATATCGGTGGAGAAGCACATATAGACAGTCCGAGATTCGATCTCCTTCAACTTGCCGCTCACTACTGCCAGATCCTCCGGATTGTCAATCTCAGCGCAGAGCAGATTCTCCACATCAAGAGCATGAATCTTCGCTGCGCCATTCAACTCATTAAGAGCATTCTCAGCGTAGACTTTTCTACGGTCACTCTCGCAGAATTCAATAATCTTATCCAGCCAGACCTTCCAATCATCTTTCTTGAGATGGTATAGTGCCTGAGCCTCCATAGCTTCGTTGAAGATGTCCACTCCAACAGCCATTACCATACCATCAACAACTCTCGCCTTGAAATCCTTCTCAGGCAAAGGCAGCGTGGAGGAAACGGTCATGCAGGAGACTGACGAGGCAACGACACGGTCAAAGACTTCGTTTTCAAAGACCAAATCCCCATGCATAAGGATGATATCATCATCAAGGTAGTCTTTGACACAGTAGATGGAGTAGATATAGTTGGTCTGATCGTAGATAGGATTATTTACGAAGGTAAAGCGCAGAGGAAGCTCAAGGCTCTGGCAGTACTTTACGAGTACGCCATCATAATACCCTGTGGTCATCACGACTTCTTCGATACCAGCATCAGCGATCATTTTTAACTGGCGAGAGAGAATTGTTTCCTTGGAGCTGATCTCAGTCATACATTTGGGATGCTCCGAAGTCAGTACACCCATACGGGAACCCAGGCCAGAATTCAGAATCAGTGCTTTCATCAATATTACCTCTCAATATTTCAATTACTTTTTTATGTGTTTCAGTATTCCTACCGCTATGTTTTTCGCTTTTCGCATGTACTTTTCTTTAATTTCCACACTGAGGGGAGCGTTTCTCCAAATACGATTCCTTTCATTTCTGAAATCCTGAATAAGTGAATCTACGTCATCCCAATAAGGCGAGAAATAGTATTCTCTTGTCGGTGAAGTCAGTTTGCGATCAATATCATGGTGATCTTTAATACATAAGTTACATAATTCAAAGTGATCGTTTACTATATCATATAGTTCTTCTTTTCCATTAAGTTTATTAAATATGTACGCAAAGTCTCCTTTATATATAGCAAGTTTTCTATGTGGTTGCGCATAATAAGCACAATCAGCATAAACAATTGTTCTTTCAGGGATTATACGGTCAAATATTATTGACCGAATATCTACATTAGATGTCAATCCTGAATAATGACTGCACTCATTGAGACGAGGTGAAATGAAAGGAATCTCTACAGCAGATGTATTTACATCAAATCCATAGCAGTACTTTCCATTATGTGCATTCATGTTTCCATGATCGGCAGAGATGAAAATGTTTTCATCCAAAAAAAATCTGCGAAGTCGGCCAATTAAATTATCAAATATATCAATATCGCTACCATAAGCCGTTCTTCCATTAATCACATGAGGAAGATGAATCCACAAAAGAACTTGTTTATCTTTGGTAAAGATGTTTTCAATTTCTTTAATTATCCGTTCTAATGTCTCTTCGCACTTATCATCATTGTTTTTAAGTGGCTCTACGTGATTATAGTGGCATCCTACGCCTTGCCGTAATTCAGGTAAGCTATGAATAATCGTGTTAGGACCGTAGCAATTACCATATCTCAGAACCATATTATCCCAAGCTTGATCCCAGATTATATGTCCTTTGTAACCTTTTTTCTCAGCATATTGGAATAAGTCAGTTTCTTCGCCTGGCACTTCTTTGGGTGTATAATTTGCATAGGGCTGTTCATGGGCAAACTTGCCTGTCACCATCGCACGGAATGCCATAACAGTAGATGGAGCTGCTGTAATATGTCTATCAAACACTGTGCCCTTGCCAGCTAATTCATCAATATTTGAAGTCTTTCCTTTCCAATATTGATTCCCATAGATTGGAAGATATTCCTTGCAAAGAGCGTCTTTTGTTAGTAACAAAATACTATTGTTCATCGAATCTCTCTTTCTGGTACTCATGATTAATCTTGTTGGTTTTGCATAATAGGACCCCAGTCAATATTGTGCTGAATAATATCTGCTGGACTACCCCCGATAAGAAGATCATTATCAAAGAAGCTCTTTGTGACAAGACTTCCAAAAGCGACTATTGAATTGTCCGGAATAGAAACTCCCTTTAATATCCTTGCTTCTGCACATATCCACACATGATTCCCAATATGATACGGACGTAATGTCGGAATTCCATCCTTAAATACAGTATGTCCGTCTCCATCGATTATAGTTACATCCCATCCAAACATCACATTATCACCAATGCTTGAATCTTTTGCACTACAATTCACATAAGAATTCTTACTAGCACTAAAATTGCAACCAACATGTAAATTACCGCTTAATCGTAAGGACGATCCCTCTCCAAAATAAATGTTTCTATTATCATTACAAATACTTATTATCCAAAAAACTTATCTTCCAACATTAAGCACCAGCAGTGATAAACAGGGAGATGCAGTTCCTGAATCATGTATGTTTCAGTTTCCGGAACCTTTACAGCCACATCTGCGACAGATGCCAGTTCTCCACCTTTTGCTCCGGTCAATCCGATAACCTTGATACCTAAAGCTCTCGCTACAACCGTTGCGCTCATCACATTCTTGCTATTACCACTTGTACTAATCCCAAGGAATACATCACCTGGGCGACCGAAACCGAATAACTGCTGTGCGAATACTCCCAGGCCATCCACATCGTTGATATAAGCGGTCGATAGGGCTTCGTGGGCTACAAGAGGAATAGCCA
This sequence comes from uncultured Oscillospiraceae bacterium, assembly GCA_964485605.1. Lineage (GTDB taxonomy): Bacteria > Bacillota > Clostridia > Peptostreptococcales > Anaerovoracaceae > RUG13409. Next base: position 8,319 of record CAZALQ010000006.1, on the reverse strand, counting down.
TCAATCCACGTTCAAGATTCTTAGCTAAATTTTCTCCTCTAACGGGATCAATTTCCTTCAGTTTCTCAGCCATTTCAGAATTTACAGGGCGAGGAGTCTTGAACCTCTTCATCAACTCGCCTGCAATATGCTCACTATCTGCCGCAGAGCCTCCATTACCAGCAATAAGCAGTTTACCATCACGCTCATAGCATTCTTCCATGACAAGATATGCATCAATGATATCTTGCTTTACAGGCTGGAGGATAGGATACCTTTCCATCAGCAGATCAATGTGTTTTTCAAGGCGAGATTCAAGTGTTCTCATATTCGTTTCCTTCTTTCTACGGGATCATACCCCCGCGCCATTGGTTATAGGTAGCTCACAAATTCTTGAAGCGAATGTACTGTAACATTCTGTTTAAAGGAATCGCTACCAATCAAAGCTGTCCTGCAGCCTGCGGCTATCCCAGCTTTAACATCATTTTCACCATCGCCAACCATCCAAGATTGGCTTAGATCTATGTTGAAATCCTCTGCAGCCTTCAAAAGCATCCCCGGCTTAGGTTTACGGCACTCACAGTCGATCTTTAACTCTGGTATCTCTCCTTCATATCCCTTATGTGGATGATGTGGGCAGAAGTAAATTGCATCGAGGTATGCTCCTTCTGCACCGAGCAGAGTTTCCATTTTATTGTGGATTTCTTGTAACTGATGATAAGTTACTTCTCCCCGTGCGATTACTGGTTGGTTGGTTACAACTATGGCAAGATAGCCAGAGACATTGATTGTTTTGATCGCTTCTGCCACACCAGGAAGCAACTCAAAGTCGTCAATATTTCGCAGAAATCCTACATATCTATTTATTGTTCCATCTCGATCAAGGAAAACAGCTTTCTGTTTGTGTTTCAGATTCTTGGCTGTAACTCGTCCTTCCCGATAGTCAACACACACAGCCTTATA
>CAZALQ010000006.1:0-7343 GCA_964485605.1 uncultured Oscillospiraceae bacterium | reverse complement strand
CTGGTGTTCCCATATCCTTCACATACTCTGGGCTGTCATAACAGAACATCTGCCCGGTTCCGCATAGAGGTTTAAGTATTTGACGGTCAAGATCAACTTTTACGACCTTCCCACCAACCTCAGTCCCTATGGTATTGGGATCAATCCATGACATATCCAGCACAGCCGGATCTATCACATGTAGCCCAGCATTCACACGGTTCTGATACCATTGAGGGCGCTTATCCTCTTTGGTTAGCCATTGTTGAACTGCTCCATTCTCATCTTCAATCAGAACGCCACTATCATATGGATGGCTGTTTGGATGAGTAAAGAGCGTGACCAGACCACCGTTTTTACGATGGAACGCTACAAACCGGTTAAAGTCGATATCGAAAATAGCATCAGCATTGAGGAGTAAGAAAGGCTCTGTCAAATGGTCTCTCAGCTTGAACAATGCACCTGCATTTCCCAGCGGTTGCTCTTCCACATAATACTCAATATGCACACCGAGTCGACTACCATCACCAAAATGCTTTTCAATCTTCTCGTGCATGTGGGAAACAGTGAGTATGAGGTCTGTAAAACCTTGTGCGGAAAGACTTTCAATCTCCCACTGAAGTACGGGTTCTTCGATTCCTTCAGCGTTTCTTATCGGGATAAGAGGTTTCGGGATATCAGGGAACAACTCTGAAATCCTTGTTCCTCTACCCCCTGCCATAATTACTGTTTTCAATCTTCTTACCTCGGCTCAAACATTTCTGGACTGTAATGGATAACTCTTGTCCCTCCATCTTCAAATCGGAATGGAACATACAGCAAATCCTTCATAGCGTCCATGACAGCAGCTTTTTTCTCCGGTTGTACATAGAATACTAAGAAGCCGCCACCGCCAGCACCAAGAAGCTTGCCACCAAGAGCACCGGCTGCGATTCCCTTCTCGTACAATGCATCAATACTGTTTGTGGTGATTGCTCCGCCAGTTTGCCGTTTCAGACGCCAAGTAGTATCGAGTAGACGTCCGAAATCATCCAAATCACTGTGTTTATCCTCAAGTACCTTTTCAGCGTCATCAACGAGAGCATACATCTGCTGAAGTTGCTTGACCTTTTCATCGTATCCAGCCTGGTTTGCTTTCTGCATGTCAGACGAGAACCGTGTAAAGCCCGTGAAGAACATGAGAAGATTATCATTTAACTGTTTCTTACGATCAGGATGGATGATAATCGGCCTTACATCGTAGGTCCCATCCTTATTAAAATCAATTCTATTCATCCCACCGAAGGAAGCTGCAATCTGATCCTGCCATCCTCCTGCTTCTTGACATAGAACACGTTCAAGATAAATGGCTTCATCAGCCAGCTTCTTCTTATCTGCATACTTCCCTTTCAGAGCATAGAAAGCATTTAACATGCCTACGGCAAAGGATGAGGATGTACCAAGTCCAGACCGAGCAGGAAGATCCGCTTCATAGGTCAGTCGAATCTCATACATATCCAGCATCTTCATGGCGTTACGAATTGCGGGATGCTGAATATGTTCTATATCTGTAACTCGTTCGGTTTTTGAATAAGATAGCTCGGTGCTATAGTCAAAAAACCTTGGAAGATGTCGGACGTTCACATAACAGTACTTGTCAAAAGTTGTTGAAAGCACTGCTCCTCCATACTCTCTGAAGAAACTTTCCATATCTGTTCCGCCACCAAAGAATGACATACGGAATGGTGTCTTTGTGATGATCATAAATTTATACCTTCTTTATTCTATCAATCACGATTTTGGCATAATTTATAGAAGCTTTAAATCCAAATGCGATCGAGAAATGAATTAGAATTCCAATAAGAGAAATTACAATAGCAGAGAATATTAATCCAACCCAATTATTTGGACGAATAATTTGAGTGATACCATAAGCCATACAGCTTAATGTTATACAAGAAATAACATGTTTAAATATAATAGGATAAAAATATCCTTTTTTAATTTTTAAACATTTTGAAGCATACAACGGATTAAAAATCAAATTAATCAAAACCATGATAACTGCAGTGGTGACTACAACTGCGAAAACACCCATTTTAGAGTATTTTAACAAGAAGTACATCGAAACCACATTTAACAACCCGCCGAAAATTGTTACTAAACAAGGTGTTCTGTTCTTTAAAGTCAAAGTATTAACGTAATATACTGGTCGCAATAAACTATCAGTAATATAATTAAATATTGTAATAATCGTAAGAAGATAAAGTAAACGAGAATCTTCGGAGGGTAGCCATAGTTTATAATATAGATTCCCAAGTGCCAAAAAACCAGCAAAGGCAATATTTCCAAAAAATCCACAGACATACATAGATTTTTTCAATTCTTGCAGGAAATTATTTTGATTACCAGATGCATACGTTTTAATAAGAGTTGGCTGAAATGGCTGTGAAACAACTTGAAGAAGAGCCACAAACATTGTTCCAATAGTTTTAGCAACAGATATTTGCCCAGTTTCAGTACCAGATAGCATTAGATTAGATACTAGCAAATCAAGCCCACTATTTAACACATTTCCGAGTTGATTAAGGGAATTCCATATCCCATTTGATAGTAAGCTTTTTACTTTTTTTACGGAAGCTAGTTTCTTCTGGAAATGTAATTCTGGAGTTAATTTTTTTGTTAAAACTATGTTCGTTAATAAGGTAACTAATGTTGCGCCTAAAGATCCCACCCCAACATAATAAACATTTGGAGAATAATTAGAGAAGAGCACAAACATAATCGCAGCTTCTAATAAATATGCAATTATTTTAATTGTACCGCTTAAATCTAATCTATTCTTTATATAAACCGCTGTTGTAAAAGGTGTTGTAATTGTTGTAATAGTAAAATTTAGAGAAACTAAGAAAAACAGAAATTTTACTGGTTTTACAAGTTCATCTGGTATTCTAAGTAATTTATCTAAGAAAAGAACGCATACTATCGACACAAAAAATAGTATAAATGCTAAAGCAAAACATGATACTACGCTCGTCGAATAATATCCTAATGCTTCTTTCAGATCATTCTTATGATATTCTACAGCTATATACCTAACAACAAAGGATGTTAAAGCAATGGTGACAATACCTGCGTAACTTACCAATGTTTTTGAAAGTGTTACAAATCCATATGCTTCTATCCCTAATCGCTTTGTAATATATGGAGCTAACACGAAGTTTATGGCATAACTAATAAATACGCCGACTCCAGAAATTATAATCGCCAAAGCAATTCGCCAATTCTTTTTACTCAACTTCATATAACTCATTCTCACCCTTAGAACAAAATGACATGGTCATGTTCAGCATAAGGAATATAACCCAGAAGTTTCCCATACCAAATATTACTTCCATTAGCATCTCTACTAATATGGATAAATATATCAAAGAAGCTTTTATGCGTTGTTTAATGACAAAAATTGTGTCTATGCTTTTTGCGACATAATACAACATATAAGTTACAATAATAAGTAATAAGAGACCTCCTTGCCAAAACACATTTAGCATCTGATTATGTGCATTTACATATGTGACCCGTCCTAAAACACTTGATGCTTCACTACCTGCTATAGAGCCCCATCCAAATATAGGTTTTTGAAATATCTGTAAAATAACAGTCTGCCAGATATAGACACGATTTGAAAATGTTGTATTTTTCCCAAATAGATTACCAAGAAAACTGTTAAGTCCAGTGGTGTATCCTAGCACAAGAAAAACTTCAAAAACAAAAAAAGTCAACAATAAGGCTTTAGCTTTTAGGTTATATCTTGAAAGTATTCTTTGATAATTGCCGAGATATATTCCTGCAACCACTAATCCTATAACAATAAGCGAAGTACTTGATTTCATTATAACAAAAACACATATAGAAATAAGAATGGAGAGGAACAACCATATTTTTGGTAGAATTTTATGTTCATTTCTATCGACTAGAATTGAATTTACATACATCCAGAGAGTATACCATAATATCTGATTATTTTTGTTTCCAAAAATCCAGTTTGCTGAAGAAACACTTGTCCACTCATTTAGCTCACTTACAATTTGGAAAAGGCCATTTGGATATATGAATACCAAAATAGAATTTATCAAAACATAACATGATAGAGATATCGTCAGACAATTGATGCAATTATCCGTATCCCTATCAATCATTGTCTTTGTCACCAGCAAAAAACATATTAATTTTAGAGAATTAATAATAAAATGGTAGTTTGCCATCTGTGTATCATTAACAAACGTAACGCACACGAGATACATATAATAAATGCTTATTATTGCAATGATTTTATTCGGTTTAGTTTTTTTAGAAAATAGAAATAAGATTGAAATGATCCAAAATACATTACTCAACATTGATACTATTGTTCCAGATAAGACCGAAGGAATAAAAAACACAAAGCAATAGAAAAAGTAAAACAACGTATCAACTTTGACTGATAATCTTCTCACTTTTTATCCCCCATGCTTGTCAATGTTGCTTTGTATTCCGCTATCGATCTGTTATAATCATATTCCGCTGATACCAGTTGCTTTGCATTAAGTCCTATTGTTGTTATATCAACATCTCCCTGAATCAATTTTCCAATTGCTCCCGCATAATCTTCTGCTGTTTCGCAGCGCAAATAGTGTTTGCCATTTTCAGCATGAATACCTTCTATCCCAATATCATTTGTTAAGACAAGTATTCCCGATGATAATGCTTCAAGTACTTTAATTTTGATCCCCGCGCCAAGAATTAACGGAGCCACAAAGCAAAGAGAATTCTCGAAGTAATCTTTTATAGAATCGACAAAGCCCGTCACAACAATTCTATCTCCAGTATACTTCTTTAAAGCAGGAGGAGGATTACTCCCTAAGATCACAAATCGAATTCCATCAAAATCTTTCAGTAGTGGCATTACGTTTTCAATAAACCAAATAGCACTCAAATAGTTTTCTGGTCTATCCATTGCACCAAAGAAAAGTATATCTCTATTTCTGTTATTAACTATCTCACACTCATCAAGTTTTTGATAATATGGGCATAGCCATTTCAACCTTTCTTTTGGAACTCCTTCTCTAATTAAAACATCTATGTTATCTGGATTATGAGGATAAATAATTGAACATCCATTCAAGCTATTTAATTCAACCTTCTTTAGATGTTTTGCTTTGTATTGCATATATAGTTTGTTAATCAACCCTGTTGACTTTTCTGCTTTACGCTGATATCCGATATAAGAAATATCATGTTCTGAAGCAACTAATTGTGCAGTCGGAAACGCTTTTGCGATCAGTTTTGCCAGTACAACACATTGCGTCCATTCTAAGATTACAACATCTGGACAAAATCCTTCCTTTAGAATATTTCTTATAGATTTCTTTATAAAATTTATCGCATAGTTAGAGATCATGTTAGCATTTCTGTTCCATGGGTTATATCTCGATTCAATGTTAATTAACTTATTTATCTTTTCTTTGATTGAATTCTCATTATAAAGAAGGTATTTATCTTTTTCATTAATCTTGTAAAGTTCGTCATTATTATGAACTAAAGCTATCAACTTGATATCAAATCTTTTATCTTCATATAGCGATTTAAAGTAATAATTAAAAGTTCCTCCTCCTCCTTTGGAAGCTTTCTGTGTTGGAGGATTGAAAGAAACCCATAAGACTTTCAACTTATCATTAATCATATTCAATTCAAAACCTCGTTATCATTCCATTGTTTTATAGGCGCTTTGATAAACCTCAGATATAATTTTAGCGACTGAATTTGGTTCTTCAGTACAAATAACTTCTTTTTATTCTCTAATTTTATTGCATTGTCCAGGGATGCGTCCCCAATGTGCTTCACTACAAGTTCAGGGATATAAGATGATAGATAGTTTTTCTGTCTCAGGTATTCATCCAAGAAGAATTCTTCATGATAAAGGAAAGTACCCGGATAGAAGGCTTTATCTTCATTCTTTACCCAATCATTGCAGAAGATAATGCACGCGCCGTGTGGAACTACATTATCAACTCTGATTTGTTTTTCATTTGCATTATTTTTAAATGTATTTCCCGCACTTCCATAGTTTATTCCCAATTTGAGCAGAATAGTCAACAGTTCTTTAATGAAAATTCTTTTCCTTGCCTCTCTTGCTGTAACCGGTGTTGTCCTATAAGGATTTGTATGTCTATCACCCGAACCCAAGACATCAGGTGCTATTATTGCGACGTCTGCATTCTCTTCAACTGCGTTAACCAGTTTGTCGAAAAAGGAAGAATCTTTAATGAACACATCACTGTTCATCACTACAATGGTATCACAGTGTAATTGTTCTCTAGCATATCGGTAACCAAGGTTATTTCCCTTAGCAAATCCCTGGTTTTCAGTATTTTCAAGAACAATAATATTCTGTATACCAGCCGTTTTTTCTTTAATCTTGTTTCCTGTTCCATCTGGTGAGCAATTATCTACTAGGATGATTTCTGCTCTTTCAATATTCTTTATTTTCATCAGCCAATCTACACACTCAGCGTACATTGGAAAATTACCATATCCAAGGACAACGAAACCAACCTTCATATTAATTGATACCTCTTTATAATCTACTAGATTGGATTTTACTTCTCACTTTTTTTACTTCGCATAATAAAGCCTTTGGAGAAGACAGTAATCCAATCAAACTTCCGATGGCATGCACATAATCCTTATTCTTCAGCTGAACATAACCAACTTCCGCCTTGTTTAATAGATACATTTGCCTTTTTTCTGCATTAGATAAAGAATCTACTATAGGCTTCACGGATTCAAAAAATGCTTTCTTTGCATTTATAATTTTTTCAACGTTTGGTCTGTTCTGAGTATCGCTAATATCTCTGCAATGCAAATACTCTTCAACCATCATTAATTTGTATTTATATGTGAAGTTTACTAACAACTGTAAATCTTGATGTCGAAGTAATTTGGGATCAAAATATCCGGCCTTATCAAGAGCTTCATGCCGCAAGAGTAAACTGCCTGTTTCATAGTCTGCATTAAGCATTAAGATTTCTTTGTAGACATGTCCACTAGGATACGAAGGTTGTCTTGACACCAAGGTATCATTATTATACCTTTCAATCATACATGAAACGCCTCCCCATTCCTGGGAAAGACTGCTTAATACTTCTACCTGTTTTTCTATCTTATCAGGTTTCCACCACTCATCATCGTCCAGGAAGGCGACATACTCTCCCTTTGATTCTCTGATGCCAGCGTTTCTAGCTACTGCTCCGTTGATATGCTTTTCTTGAATGATCAAATGAAATCTCGAATCCTGCTCAAATCGTCCAACCTTTTTTTTCAACTCCGTTGTATACTCATCATTC
>CAZALQ010000005.1:318-24097 GCA_964485605.1 uncultured Oscillospiraceae bacterium | reverse complement strand
GAAAAAGAATTCGGAAAATTATCGATCAATTGCCTTGGTTCTGATTTTTCAATAGTATCCCTTCCGGCTGAGGAATTTCCTTTAGTAGGAAAGATAGAATCCAATGATTTTATAGAACTTAATAAAAAGGATTTTAAAGATTTAATAAATAAAACTGTATTTTCTGCAAGCATAGATGAAAAGAAGGGTATTTTAACAGGATGTCTCTTTAAAATCGAAAGAAATCAGATAGAAGCTGTTGCCCTTGACGGATTCAGAATGGCTGTTGTAAGAAAAGAATGCAATATCAATAAAGAAAAGACAGTTATTATTCCGGCATCAATATTAAGTGAAATATATAAGATATTAAATGAAGATGAAGGTTCTGATGAAATATCAGTTTTATTTGAAGATAAGAAAGCTGAATTTTTAACAGAAGATACAAGAATCATAGCAAGGCTTCTTGAAGGAGAATTTATTAAATATAACGATATTCTTCCTACTATATGGAATACAAGAATAACCGTAAACAGAGAAGATATGCTCAATTCTATTGAAAGAGCATCACTTTTTTCAAAAGAAGGAAAGAACAATTTAATAAAGATAAATGTAAAACAAAACTATATCGATATAGATTCAAGATCTGAAGAAGGTAATGTAAATGAAAGAGTTGGAGCCGAAACTCAAGGAGATGAACTCCTTATAGGATTTAACTCAAAATATCTTATCGATGTTCTTAAATCAGTAAATGATGAAGATGTTGTCTTTGAAATGGGATCAAGTGTAAGTGCATGCCTTATTAAACCATTGGAAGGAAATGAATTTACATATCTTGTTCTGCCGGTAAGAATTGCAACTGCTTAATGTATTTTAAAAGCATATATTTAGAAAACTTCAGAAACTACGATAAATTAAGCTTAGATTTTGATTCTAAGCTTAATATTATTACGGGGAAAAATGCCCAGGGTAAAACAAATTTAATAGAATCATTATTTATTATGGGTCTTGGAAAATCCTTTAGGACCTCAAAAGATAATGAGATGATTTCATTTGAAAAGGAGTTTTCTAAAGCAAGAGCTATAGTACAGGATGAAGATGAAGAAACTGAAATAGAAATCGTATACAGCAAAGAAGGAAAAGTAATAAAGGTAAACGGCTTAAAACTTCAAAGAGCTGCCGACCTTTTAGAAAATGTATATATAGTGGTTTTTTCACCCGATGATCTAAGAATAGTAAAGGACGGACCTGAAAGCAGAAGAAGGTTTATAGACAGAGAACTTTGCCAGATAAAACCTATATACTATTCAGATCTCGGTAATTATAAAAAGGTATTAAAACAAAGAAATTATCTTCTTAAACAAAGATATGCGGATGAAAATCTCTTAAATGTATTTGATGAATCATTATCTGAATACGGTATGAGGATAATAGAAGAAAGATATAAGTTTATTGAAAGAATATCTGAAATAAGCAATAAGATACATAAAGATATATCCGGTAATTCAGAAGATCTAAAAATAGAATATGAAACTTCCTTTAAAAGAGGAACAACAAAAGAAGAATATAAAGAGCATCTTAAAAAGAGTTTAGAAAACGATATATTAAAGGGATATACCTGCGTAGGACCTCATAAGGATGACTTATATATAAGTGTAAATGATAAGGATATAAGGGCATTCGGATCTCAGGGTCAGCAAAGGACAGCATCACTATCTTTAAAACTTGCAGAAATAGGACTTATTAAGCAGGAAACGGGAAAAAATGCAGTACTTCTCCTTGATGATGTTCTGTCAGAACTTGATTTAAAGAGACAGGAATATCTCATTAATTCAATGAAGGATGTTCAGATTTTTATAACGGCTACAGATATAGATGAAAAGCTTAAAAGTATGCTTCCGGAGGGTAAATCATTTTTTATTGACAACGGAAAAGCAGACCTATATAATAACTAAGCTATGCCCAAAATAGACTTTGGGAAAAGGAGGCAAGATTTATGGCAAAAGGAAAAATGACCTATCAGCCGAAAAAAGGTCAGAGAGCAAAGGAACACGGCTTTAGAAAGAGAATGTCCACAAAGAACGGAAGAAACGTTCTTAAGAGAAGAAGACAGAAGGGTAGAAAATCTCTTAGTGCATAAAAGGCCGCAGTAATGCGAGTCCTTTTTTCTATCAGAAGATAATTTTCTTATGAAAAGAAAAGGAGTTCTCAGAAATAAAGAAGATTTTGCAAGGCTTCGCAGCAAAGGAAAATCTTTCGGCAGTAAATATGCAGTACTTGTAGTTTTACAGAATAAACTGGAATACAGCCGCAAAGCCTTTTTGGCGAGCAAAAAGGTGGGTAACAGTGTACAAAGACACAGAGCTGCAAGACTTTTAAGAGAATCCTTAAGATTGATAGAAAAAGAAAGAGATATTCCTTCGGGAATGGATTATTTACTCATAGCAAAACCGGCTATTAATGATTCGAAATGTGCGGATGTGAAAAAAGCTATTGAAGCCGCAATGATGAAAGCAGGATTGTTTTGAAGTATATATTTATATTCTTTATAAAATTTTATCAGATGTATATTTCACCACGCTTTCCGGGATGCTGCAGGTTTGTTCCAACCTGCTCTGAATATGCTCTTGAAGCAATTCAAAAATACGGCGCCCTTAAAGGCGGTTTGCTTGCAGTAAAAAGAATTTTAAGATGTCATCCGGGTAACCCGGGTGGTTTTGATCCTGTTCCATAGGATCACGGAGGTTAAATGAGCGCATTTTTAGCAAGAATAATCGGATACCTCATGAAGTTTATTTATGATCTTATAAATAACTACGGTATCTCTATTATTTTACTTACATTACTTGTAAGACTTTGTCTGCTTCCTCTTTATAACAGACAAAACAAGTACACTGCTGCAATGGCAGATCTTCAGCCGAAGATCAAGGACATACAGACAAAATATGCAGCAGACAGAAACACAATGAACGAAAAGCTTAACGAAGTATATCAGGATGCAGGAGTAAATCCTCTTTCCGGATGTCTTCCAATGGTTATTCAGCTTCCTATTATTTTAGGACTCTTCGCACTTTTAAGAAACCCGCTTACATATATGCAGGGAAGCGAAATGGTAGCTGCTGTTCATGAATCATTTCTTTGGGTATCAGATTTAAGCCAGCCTGATAACTGGATTCTTCCTCTTCTTGCAGGAATCACTACTTATTTCTCATCTGCTCAGACATCTGCTACAGATACAACCGGAGCAATGGCAGGAATGAAGTATTTCTTCCCGATCATGATTTTCCTTCTCGGAAGAACTTTCCCATCCGGACTTGCTCTTTACTGGGCAGTCGGAAACGTCTTTACTATGCTTCAGACTTACTACTTTATGGCGAGAAAGAAGAAAAAAGACAAAGAAAGAGAAATTGAAGAAGAAGTTAACAAGAGACTTAACAGAAAGAGACAGGCTTAATAATGAAATATTCAGAAAAGTGGGGAGACAGTATTGATGCGGCAGTAGAACTTGCCCTTCAGGAACTGAAACTTTCCAAAGATCAAGTAACCATAACCGTACTTGAAGAGCCCAGTAAGGTTTCTTCGGTATAGGTTCAAAACTTGCTAAGGTCCGTGTCGAAGAAAAGGCAAAGGAGCATAAGGAAGTTAAAAAGGTTGAAACTGCAGTAAAGTCTGAAGTTAAAGAAGTACAGCATAAGGAAACTACAGAAGAAAAACCTGCAGAAAAGAAAAATAAAAAGAAACATCAAAAGAACAATAAAGGAAACGCAGAGAAAAAGGAAAAGGTAAAGCTCGAGGTAAGGCACGCAAATATCAGCGCAAAACCCGAAGATTTACAGACGGTCGAAAATCATCCGGCTAAGGAGTTTTTGGAAAAAACCTTTAATGAAATGGGTATAGAAGTCAGCGTTTCCGTAGAAGTAGGTAAAGACAGTGTCTATGTCGATGTCGAAGGAAAAGACACAGGAACAGTAATTGGTAAACGCGGACAGACACTTGACGCTCTTCAGTACCTTACAAGCCTTGTTGTAAACAAGAGCGAAAACGAATACATAAGGGTAGTCCTTGATGCAGAAGGATACAGAGCAAAGAGAGAAGCAACTTTGGAAGCTCTTGCTTTTAGACTTGCAGAAAAGGTTTTAAACACAGGAAAGAGCGCAAGGCTTGAACCTATGAATCCTTATGAGAGAAAGGTTATTCATTCTTCACTTCATAATGTAGAGGGAATCAATACAAGAAGTGAAGGAGACGAACCTTACAGAAGAGTCGTTATAGAACTTAAGAAATAAAACCTTAGGCCGCTTTTTATGCGGCCTTTAATTTTATGGAAAACACAACAATTGCAGCAATTTCAACAGCATACGGTGAAGCGGGAATCGGCATTGTAAGAATGTCCGGACCCGATGCTATTTCTGTGCTTAAAAAGGTATTCTTCAATAAAGAAGGAAAAGAAATAAACTTTGAGCCAAGGCATATGTATTACGGGATCGTTAAGGATAAGGATGAAGTAATAGATGAAGCTTTGGCTGTTTTTATGAAAGCCCCCTTTACCTATACGGGAGAAGATGTGGCAGAAATACAGTGCCACGGCGGGAATATATCCGTAAGGAATATATTATCTCTCCTTCTTAAAAACGGCGCCATACTTGCAGACAGAGGAGAATTCACAAAAAGAGCTTTTCTTTCAGGAAAAATAGACCTTTCTCAGGCAGAAGCTGTGATAGACCTTATTAAGGCTAGAACAGGGAAAAGCTATGAAACGGCTGTAGATCAGCTTGAAGGAAGCGTTTCAAAAAAAATCAAAAATATAAGAAGAGAGCTTTTAGATCTTCTTGTTTCCATTACGGTAAACATGGATTATCCCGATGAAGACATAGAGGAACTCACCTATGACGAGTTTTTAAACAGTACATCGTTAATAAGCGATGAACTTAGAAAACTCAATGCATCCAGCGATGAGGGACGCATAATTAGAGAGGGTCTTAAGGTTGCAATTGTGGGAAAACCCAATGTAGGTAAGTCATCCTTAATGAATTACTTTTTAAAAGAAAACAGAAGCATAGTGACCGATATTCCGGGCACCACCAGGGATACCATTGAGGAGAGCGCTTCCGTTAGAGGAATTCCCGTTTCCTTTATAGACACCGCCGGTATTCATGATTCAAAGGATATAGTTGAAAGCATGGGTATCGAAAGAAGTAAGGATGCCTTTAACAAAGCAGATCTCCTGATCCTTGTATTAGACGGAAGCAGCAGCCTCTCAAAGGAGGATGAAGAGCTTCTTGAAATGGCAAAGGGAAGACCCTGTATTACTCTCCTTAATAAGGCAGATAAGGGCCTTGTTATCGATAATAAAGGAATCGAAGTATCAGTTCTCAATGAAAAGGGAATTGATAAAATAGAAGACGAAATCGAAAACTTTGTCAACAGCGGAAAAGTAAGAAGAGAAGACGATGTTCTCATAACAAATGTAAGGCATGCCGACCTCATAAGAAAGGCATTAAACGAGCTTGATGAGGCCATAGTAATGATCAAAGATATGGCGGCTATGGATTTTATAGAGGTCAATATAAAGGCGGCATTTGACTACCTTGGAGAAATTACGGGCGAAACAGCCAGCGATGAAGTAATTGATGAGGTGTTCTCAAGATTTTGTCTTGGAAAATAAGCAATGGAAATTAAGAAATTAGGATCATACGATATAGTTGTAATTGGAGCAGGCCACGCCGGATGCGAAGCCGCTCTTGCTGCGGCAAGAATGGGCAAGAAAACTCTTGTTCTTTCCATAAATCTTGAAGCCGTCGCAAATATGTTCTGCAACCCTGCTATAGGGGGAACGGGAAAGGGACACCTTGTAAGAGAGATAGATGCCCTGGGCGGAGAAATGGGTCTTTGCATCGATAAGACCTTTATCCAAAGCAAGATGCTCAATGTTTCAAAGGGTCCGGCAGTGCATTCTCTAAGGGCGCAGGCAGATAAGAGACGCTACCATGAGGAAATGAAGAAGACCCTTGAAAAGCAGGAAAATCTGCTTTTAAGACAGGGCGAGGTCATTGATATCGATATGGATAAGGAGTCAGGAGTTAAGGGAGTTATCCTTAAAACCGGTGCTTATTATTCATGCAAGGCAGTGATCATTGCAACAGGTACATTCCTAGGGGGAAAGATATATATAGGAGATACGGGATTTGAAAGCGGTCCCAACGGACTTGCTCCGTCCACAGAACTTGCTAAGTCCTTAAAGGAAAGGGGACTTCTTACAAGGCGTTTTAAGACTGGGACCCCTGCGAGAGTATTGGCTTCTGATATCGACTTTTCAAAAATGGAAATACAGCTTGGAGATGAAAAGCCTGTGCCATTCTCATTCATGGATGAAAATGTGGATAGGGAACAGGTTCCATGCTATTTGACATATACCAACGAAGAGACCCATAAGATCATAAGGGATAACTTTTCAAAATCAGCACTTTTTGGCGGCCTTATAGAAGGTGTAGGCCCAAGATACTGCCCTTCAATTGAAAGTAAGCTCGACAGATTTCCCGATAAGAAAAGGCATCAACTCTTTGTTGAGCCGGAGGGTCTTTCTACTGAAGAAATGTACCTTCAGGGAATGAGCAGTTCGCTTCCGGAAGATGTGCAGGAAGCTTTCTATAAAACCATTCCGGGCCTTGAAAATATAAGGGTCGTAAGATCTGCATACGCAATAGAATATGACTGCATCGACCCCTTGGATCTAAAGCTCAATCTCATGCATAGGAATTTCCCCGGACTTTTCTGCGCAGGACAGTTCAACGGGTCTTCCGGATATGAGGAAGCGGCAGCTCAGGGACTTATGGCAGGAATAAACGCTGTCCTTTGGATAGACAATAAAGAGCCCTTTATACTCGACAGATCCGAGGCATACATAGGCGTTCTCCTTGACGACCTTATTACCAAGGGAACGGATGAGCCCTACAGAATGATGACATCGAGGGCTGAATACAGACTTGTTTTAAGGCAGGATAATGCGGATATACGCCTTACACAAAAGGGAAGGGATATAGGCCTTGTTTCGGACGAAAGATATGAGAAATTTCTTGCAGACAAAAAGGCTATGGAAGATGAAATTTCAAGGCTTGAAGAGGTCAGGATAATTCCGTCCCAGCATAATGAATATATAGAATCCATGGGACTTGCGCCTCTTGATAACGGTCTTTCTTTGGCAGAGCTTTTAAAAAGACCGGAGTTTACTTATGACAATACAAGCCCTATCGATCCCGAGAGACCAAAGCTTTCCTACCACGTGAGGACAAAGGTAGAGGTAAGCATCAAATACAAAGGATATATTGATAAGCAGCTTGCCCAGATCGAGAAGTTTAAACATCTTGAAACAAAAACTCTTCCCGAAGACCTTGACTATATGGCAATGGAAGGTTTAAGAAATGAGGCAAAGGAAAAGCTGAGCGCCATAAGGCCCGTTTCCGTAGGACAGGCATCAAGAATCTCAGGTGTTTCCCCTGCAGATATAAACGTTCTTCTTGTGTGGCTCGAAAAACTTAAAAAGAAGTAAATGGAAAATATTTACAATAAGTTAACTGAATATATCTTAGATTGGAACGAGAAGATAAATGTTACTGCAATAAGAGATCCCAAAGAGTTCTATAAAAAGAACATAGTGGATTCCCTTGCAGTACTTAATCTTGAGGAATTCAAGGCTGCGAAAAGAGTAATGGACCTTGGAACAGGCGGAGGGTTCCCCGGGCTTCCCCTTGCAATAGCATGTCCCGATAAGGAGTTCATACTTGTAGACAGTGTTGCAAAGAAGCTGAAAGTAGTAGCATCGGCTGCCGATGAATTTAATCTTGAGAATGTTGATGTCGTTCACATGAGAGCGGAAGACCTTGCAAAATGGCCGGCATACAGAGAACAGTTTGATGCAGTCGTTTCAAGGGCCGTGTCCAACATGTCAACCCTTTGTGAATACTGCCTTCCCTTTGTAAAGAAAGGCGGATACTTCATAGCCTTCAAAACAAGGGATGCCGAGGAAGAGATAGAAATCGCAAAGAAGGCCATTGCGGTCTTAGGCGGAAAGCTTGAAAGAATAGAAGAAGACGGCATTGAGGGAAGCGGACATATATTTGTAGTCATAAAGAAGGAAAAGACTACACCGCAAAAGTATCCGAGAAAAGCCGGACTTCCCCTTAAGGACCCGATCACTTAAGATAAGACGGAGCAAAATGTTTCACGTGAAACACTTTGCTCTTTTTTATTTATTAAACGTTTCACGTGAAACATAGAAAAGAAAAACACAGATAAAAGTTTCACGTGAAACATAAATACCGAAAAATGTGAAGTGTATGTAAAAAATATAACGAAGAGTTCCTTTTTTAATCTAAGCTTATTGATGTTTCACGTGAAACAATATATAATCACGACAGTTTTCAAAAAGAGATGAAAACGATAGGAGGTAAGATGGGTAAATCAATTGCGATATTCAATCAAAAGGGCGGAGTTGGAAAAACAACAACCAATATTAACTTGGCAGCATGTCTTGCCATGAAAAAGAAAAAAGTCCTTGTTCTTGATATAGACCCTCAGGGAAATACGACAAGCGGTCTTGGGATCTCAAAAAAGGATCTTGATTACACAAGCTACGATATATTAATAGAAGATGGATTCAATCCATACAAGGCGATATACAAAACTGTTGTAGACAACCTCGATATAATTCCGGCAAGCGTAGATCTTGCAGGAGCAGAGATAGACCTCATATCTATAGAGGGAAGAGAGAAAAGACTTGCGACAGCTCTTGGTATAATCAAGGACTCCTATGACTATATTTTTGTTGACTGTCCTCCCTCATTAAGTCTTCTTACCATAAATGCTCTTACGGCTGTGGACAGCGTGCTCGTACCTATCCAGTGCGAATTCTATGCATTGGAAGGCGTAAGTCAGCTTCTTTCAACCATTGAGCTTGTAAGGAAGAGTTTTAATCCGGATCTTCAGATACAGGGAGTCCTGCTCTCAATGTTTGACGGAAGAGCAAACCTTTCAATACAGGTGGCAGAGGAAGTAAAGAGGTTCTTCGGAGACAAACTCTATTCGACAGTAATTCCGAGAAACGTAAGGCTTGCAGAGGCTCCGAGTTATGGACTTCCCATCACTTCATACGATCCCAAGTCCAAGGGAGCTAAAGCATATATGGCATTTGCAGAAGAGTTTTTAAAGGGAGAAAAGAATAATGGCAAGTAAAAAGGGAGGCCTTGGAAGAGGTCTTGACTCGCTCTTTGGTGACAGTGCAGTTCTTCAAACCCCGGCTCCGGCTGAAAAGCCAAAGGCAGAAAAAGCAGCTGAGAAGAAATCGGCCGCAAAAAAGAATGCCGAAATCCCTGCAAACGCCGAAAGCGTAGTATATATAAATCTCAACGACATTAAGCCTAATGCAAGTCAACCGAGAAAAGTCTTTGACGAGGAGGCCCTTTCTGATCTTGCCGATTCCATAAGGGAACACGGCGTCATACAGCCCATACTCCTAAGACCGTCTAAAAAGGGATACGAACTTGTTGCCGGCGAAAGAAGATGGCGCGCAGCAAGGCTTGCAGGTCTTAAAGAGATCCCCGCTATAGTAAGAGATCTTGATGAAAAGACAAATGCTTTTTATGCTCTCATAGAAAACGTCCAAAGAGAGGACTTAAATGCCATAGAGGAAGCTGAGGGTATAAAGGAAATAATTGACAAATACGGGCTCACCCAGGAGGAGACCTCCAAGGTCGTCGGTAAGTCAAGACCCTATGTAAGCAACGCCTTAAGACTTTTATCCCTGCCTCAGGAAGTAAAGGAATTGGTAAATTCTGGCAGTCTTACCCAAGGCCATGCAAGGGCAGTAGCCGGTCTTGCCGGTGAAGCTCTTCAGGTGGAGGTAGCTCAAAAAGCAGCTAAAGAAGGCTGGTCTGTAAGGCAGATAGAAAACTATACCGCTCAAAAGCCAAAGAAAAAACCCGCAAAAAAGAAGACTGCGGTAAAGAAGGATGCTGAAACCAAAGCCCTGGAAGAGACCTTAAGCGAAGGCCTCGGAACAAGGGTAACCGTTGAGGGCAGCTCTAAAAGAGGAAAGATCATAGTCGAGTATTATTCAGCCGAAGAGCTTGAAAGACTCGCAGAGATGATGAAAGCATAAAAACAAGGATTCGGTCATTCGCCGAATCCTTATTTATTTTCTTTAATGTATACGTTTGCCAGAGCATCGCATCTGTTGTTGTATTCAGATATCTTTGCAAAGTCTGCAAAGGAAAAGTTGTCTCCGTTGTGTTTTTTAAACTGTTCGTAATTCTTTTCAGTGGGTATTTTTAAATGCCCTTTTATAAGATAAATCTCGTATTCATAATCGGAAAGAAGGGCAAGTAATGTCTTCCAAAGATCCTGATTCTCTACAGGCTGCTTTTTGGAGTTTTTCCAGCCGTTCTTTTCCCAGGTGATGTACCATCCATTTTTAAAGCAATTTACAAGGTAGGAACTGTCTGAAAAAATCCTGAGTTTCAGGTTCTTTTCCTTTAATGCCGAGAGGGCTTCTATAAGCGCAGTCAGTTCCATGCGATTGTTGGTCGTATTGTCTTCTCCGCCGCAAAGCTCCTTTTCAATTCCTGAAAATTCCAGTATGCAGCCCCAGCCGCCTAAGTTTTCTTCGCTTTGATTTCCGGCGCATGCACCGTCTGTATATATATTTACAAGCTTTTTCAATTAAATCTCCTATTAACTGAAATGAGAATATATTGTACAATGTCTTAATAATATTAACATACTTTCTTCACATTTGAGATAAATAATATAGATAAATTATGAGACTAGCAATTGGCTGTATTGCCAGCGGAAGCAGCGGCAACAGCTATTTAATTAAATCGGAAAAGGCAAATATCCTTGTAGACGCCGGTATTTCCGGAAGAAGGATATTGGAAGGACTCAAAGGATACGGAGTAGAGGGTTGTCCCGAGAGCATACTTATAACACATGAGCATACGGATCACGTACAAGGACTTGGAGCGCTCCTGAAAAAAGGTGCAAGGCTCTATGTAAACAACGGCACGGCTGATGCTCTTTCCCCTAGTATAAAAGAGACCTGTTTTAACAGATTCAAAACAGGCGAAAAATTCCTTTTAGGAGACATTGAAGTAAGCAGCTTTCCGGTTTCCCATGATGCGGCTGAGCCGGTGGGCTTTTCTTTTGAGAAAGAAGGAGCCTGCATATCCATAATAACAGACACAGGATATGTTACCGATGAGTGCTACAGGTATATGGAAAAGGCTGACATCCTGGTTCTTGAAAGCAATCATGATGAAAGCATGCTCAGAGTAGGAAGGTATCCTTGGTTTTTAAAACAAAGAATACTCGGAAAGGAAGGACATCTTTCCAATGAGGCTGCAGCCCAGGCTCTTGCAGAGGTAATGAGGATAGACTCTCTTAAGGGAGAAGTCAAATACAGAAAGGTATTATTGGCACATTTAAGCAAGGAAAATAATTTCCCTCAAATGGCCATAGCAACCATGTCAAATGTTCTTGAGACAAAGGGCTTTTCCGTAAACAGAGACGTATCCCTTGAGATTTTAAGCAGAACAGAAGCCAGCAGGCTTTATGTTATATAAACTATAGTAAGAAAGGATTCATTTAAAAAATGAGTACAGGAAAGAAAATTGTTGCGGTAGTACTTGTCGCCGTAATGGCTTTCGGTTTCGGCTTAGCCGGAGGACTGTGTGCAGATTTGATCAAGGACAAGTTAAGCGATAAGCCGGTATCAGAAAACGGAAACGATTTAGTAAATGTTGGCAATGCAACGCATTATGAAGGTGACAATTCATCCATTGACGTTGACAGTGCCGGAAATGTCACCATTAATGTAAGCGGTGATTATACGCTGGCAGAGGCCATAGCTGACAAGGTGATGCCCAGCGTAGTAAGTGTTACATGCACCTACGAAACATCATACAGCTATATGTGGGGGTGGGACAACAGGCAGTACACCCAGGAAGCCACTGCAGTTGGCACAGGCTTTATAGTTGATTCTAACGGATATATAGTCACTAACTCGCATGTTGTACATGACGGCGATTACAAGACAATAAATATAAGCCTATATGACGGAAGCACCATGGAGGGTGAACTTCTCTGGGCCGAGCCTACCCTTGATCTTGCAGTCGTAAAGATCGACAAAACAGACCTTAGAGCGGCAGAGCTGGGAGATTCAGATCAGGTAAGAATCGGTTCATATGCAGCAGCTATCGGAAATCCTTTGGGACTTACATTTGAAAGATCCATGTCTCAGGGAATCATCAGCGGACTTGACAGAACAATAACAGTATCAAGTTCATCATCCCTTTCCGGAACAACTATGGAGGGTCTTTTCCAAACGGACGCTGCCATCAACTCCGGAAACTCAGGCGGACCTCTCCTTAATTCAAAGGGACAGGTTATAGGAATAGCTTCAGCAAAGGCGACCGATGGCGACGGCATGGGGTTTGCAATTCCTATCAATGTTATAAAGCCGATTATTGCCCAGATCATAGAGAACGGATATTTCGAAAGGGTATATCTCGGAATTACAGCCATAGGTATTGAGCAGCAGACATCCGTAAGTCCGGAGGCTCTGGAAGAGTATTACGGCTCATCAACAGGCATATATATTGCAAGCGTTACAAAGGGCGGCGGAGCTGACAGAGCCGGCATGCAGGACGGAGACGTTATCCTGACGGTAGACGGCACAAAGGTCGGAACCATGAACAAGATGTATTCAATTCTTGTCTCATATAACTCCGGGGATGTAGTACACGTTACTTACCTTAGAGACGGACAGCAGTATGAAGCGGATGTAGTATTGATGACATCGGCTGAGCTCGAGGCTTTGGCAGAATAGAATTAAAAGAACATCAAAAGGGGGATGCCTGATGATCAGACATCCCCCTTTTAATATGCCTTAATTGTTTAGGAATTCAATTTTTTAACGGCATCCAGGTATTTGCCGAGCATGCCGAGGTTTACAAAATAGTAAGATGAAGTTCCTTTCTTTTCGGCAATTACTATTTCCGAAATAAGGAGCTTTTTCATGTGCTGGGAAATTGTTGCCTGGGCGTAATCAAAGGCCGCGACAAGATCCTTGTTGCATACAGGGATCCTGTTCATGTTTTGGATATAAATATACCTGAAGAGTTCGATCCTTGCCGGATGGGCAAGAGCATCGGAGGCTTTTGCTATTAATGATATTTCGTCCTTCTCAAGGACATCGGTTTCTTTTCGTATTCTCATGGCAGGTAGTATATCACACAAAACGAAAAAGAACAGAGAAAAGTGATGCTGCCTACACCTAAAAGTCACATATTTATTCTATTGTTATCAAGACTTTTGTGATAAAATAAAATGTCAATTTAGGTATTGGCGTATTTTTTGCGTGAAAAAAGTCCTGATACAGGCCAATTTATTTTATGAACACAAAGTTAAGACTTGAAATTGCAAGAGCATATATGCGCGTCGATTTCATAGCGATGCTGGTTCTTTGCGTTGTCATATTATGGTTTAACCTTCTTGCAGGTATAATCTGTGTCATTGCAGTCGCAGCCGTATGGCTTCTGCACAGATACGTAACCGAAAAAGCTGTTTTAAGAAAGCTGACGGAATATAAGACCAAAGTTCTGCAGGACAGAGAAGATATGATGGATGCATTCTCTTCAGGCGCGCCCCTTCTTCTTTGTGTCATAGACAAAAAATTTAAGATTCAGTGGTCAAATACAGATTTTGAACTGTCCTTCGGGGGCAAGTCAGCTCTGGCAGAAATAGTTCCTTCGGAAGACCTTTCAGAATTTTTCGGTCTTGAAGGGAACGTCGTAAAAGTAAAAGTGGATGATAAAACCTATGCAGTTAATTCATCTGAAATCTCTGAGACTGAAAGAAACTACCGCATGCTCTTTTGGAGAGACATCAGCCTCGAAGAGACACTTAAAGAAAAATACAGCGATTCTCTCGTCTGCATGGCCTATGTCAATATAGACAACTATGATGAAATCATACAGGCAACGCCCCTTGAAAGCAGATCGAGAGTTGCAGCTCAGATAGATCAGGTCATATACGGCTGGGGAAAAGAAATGGAAGGCTCAGTATTCAGCCTCAGCGATTCAAGATATGCCATACTCTTTAGAAACAAATTCCTCGAAGAGCAGAAGGCAAGCAATTTCCCGGTTCTCAGCAAAGTAAGGCTGATCGAAACAGGCGCGGACTTCCCCGCATCCCTTTCTGTGGGACTGGGAATAGGAGAGGCAAAGCTTTCATCCCTGCAGCAGACAGCCAATGAAGCTCTGGAGCTGGCCCTTGGAAGAGGCGGCGACCAGGTGGTTGTAAGGGATGAAAAGGGAGAGACCGAATACTACGGAGGAACCCTCCCCTCGGTTGAAAAGAGAAACAAGGGAAGAAGCCGTGTCATGGCTCATGCTCTCATCAACCTGGCAAGGGATGCAGATAAGGTCCTCATAATGGGTCACTCAAGGCCCGATATGGACAGCATAGGATCATCGATCGGTATTTACGCCCTGATAAACAATCTGGAAAAAGAGTGTCATATGGTCCTCGAGAATCCGGGAGACGCCATCGAAAGCATATATTCAATGGCAACAGCTCAAAAAAATGATGACGGAAGCGATGCATACAGCTTTGTAAGTCATTTAGAGGCACAAAACATGCTTACGCCAAAGACACTTTTGGTCCTTACAGATCATCACCGCAAAGTCCTGTCGGAGTATCCGGAGCTTTGCGATATGGCAAAGAAGGTAGCCGTTATAGATCACCACAGAAGAGCATCGGATGCGGTGGAGAATACGGTGCTCACCTTTATGGAAAGCTATGCATCATCAGCCTGCGAGTTGGTTTCGGAAATGCTTCAGTACTCCGGCGAAAAGGGAAGCATCAACAAATTTGAAGCAGATGCGCTTCTCGCCGGCATCGCCCTTGATACGAAGAACTTTACAACCAATACGGGCGTAAGAACTTTTGAAGCGGCCTCATGGCTTAAGAGAAACGGCGCAGACACGGCGGTCGTAAAGGATTTCTTTAAACTGGACCTTGGTTTTTATCAAAAGAAGACCAATGTCATCGCAAATGCGGAAGTATTATCAAACGGCATTGCGGTGGCATATACAAAGGATATAGATCCATCGATGCAGCTCATAGTTTCTCAGGCTGCAGACGAACTCCTCACCATGAAGGGTGTGGATGCGGCAATAGCTGCAGGAAGAAACGGAGAGGCCACAATGGTCTCCGCAAGATCAAACGGAAGATACAACATGCAAACGCTCATGGAAAAGCTTGGAGGCGGCGGTCACAGGGAAGCTGCAGCAGTGCAGCTTGATGTATCGCCCGAAGAGGCCATCAGCCAGGTGGTACAGGCCATGAGACTTGAAGGTATGCTTTAGGAGGATAAAAGATGAAGGTAATATTACTTGAAGATGTAAAGGGAATAGGAAAAAAGGGAAGTGTAGCCAATGTTTCCGACGGACATGCAAGAAATTATCTCATTCCGAGGAAGCTTGCCATGCAGGCAACAGATTCAAATCTTAAAGTCCTTGAAAAACAAAATGCTGCAATAGCAGCTGAAAAGGCAGAAGAAAAGGAGGCAGCTCTTGCCCTTAAGAAGAAGGTGGAAGCTGCAAATCCGGTAGTAGTAAAGGGTAAGGCCGGAGACGGCGGAAGGCTCTTTGGGGCCATTACCACAAAGGATATAGCAGAAGCCTTTGAAGCAGCTTACGGCATGCCCATAGACAAGAAAAAAATAGTATTAAAAGACAGCATCAAGCAGGCCGGTAATTACAAGGCAGAGCTTAAGCTCTATCCGGAAATTTCAGCAGTGCTTAAGATAAGGGTCGAGGTTTAATATGGCTCAGATTGAAAGGATCCCGCCTCACAGCGATGATGCTGAAAGAAGCGTTCTTGGCTCCATAATGCTGGATTCGGATATTTTCTTTAAGGTATCGGAGTTCATAGGCCCTGACGACTTTTACAGCAAGGCGAACAAAGAAATATTCAATGCCATGATGGACCTTTACAGAGAGGATATTCCCATCGACATGCTTACTGTTACGGAAGCCCTTTCAAAGAGAAAGAGCCTTGAGGCATGCGGAGGAAGAAGCTATATTGCCGAACTTTCAGGAGAGGTCATAACAACGGCAAACGCCGTCCAGTATGCGAAGATAATACAGGAAAAGTCCGTCTATAGGCAGCTCATAAAAGCAGGTTCTGAAATAGTCGAAAACAGCCTGAATGAAAAGTTTGACGGCGAGAAGGTTTTGGATGAGGCTGAGCAGACTATCTTTGATATTGCAAAGAAAAAGCAGTCAAAGGATTACAGCAAGATTCAGAATATCTTAGAAAAGAACATTCAGGGAATTGAAGAAGCTCAAAAAAACGGCGGAAAGCTCCCAGGCCTTTCTACGGGCTTTGCAGATCTAGACAGGATGACATCAGGCCTTCAAAAGTCTGACTTCATAATCCTTGCAGCAAGACCATCCATGGGAAAGACAGCCTTTGCCCTCAACATTGCCGAGAATGCAGCTTTAAAAGAGCACAAGAAGGTGGCATTCTTCTCTGTTGAAATGTCAGAGGAATCCCTTGGCTACAGAATGCTTTCAACCCAGAGCCGCGTAGAGCTTGGCAAACTCAAAAGAGGCGATTTAAGCCCTGAAGACTGGGAAAGCGTCAACATGGCCGTTTCCAGATTCTCGGAGGCTCAGCTCCTTGTAGATGAAACCCCGGGAATCAGCGTCATGGAAGTCAGAAATAAGTGCAGAAGAATGAACGCCGACGGTCCCATTGATCTTATCGTCATCGATTACCTTCAGATCATGAGCTCCGGCAGCAGGATAGACAACAGGGTAAACGAAGTCTCCTTAATGACGAGGCAGCTGAAACAGCTTGCAAGGGAAATGGAATGTCCTGTAATAGTCCTTTCTCAGCTGTCAAGAGGCACCGTCCAAAGAGACGGAGACAAGAGGCCCATGCTCTCAGACCTTAGGGATTCAGGATCCATCGAGCAGGATGCAGACGTTGTAATCTTCCTCCACAGAGAAGACTATTACAAAAAGCCCGAAGCAGAGCCAAATAACATATGCGAAGTAATCATAGCAAAGCAGCGCCAGGGAGAAACGGGAACCGTAAAGCTTACCTGGATGCCGAGATTCCAAAAATTCGCAGATTTGATCAAAGAAAATAACGTACCTACGGCAGAGGCCTAATGAGTTATATAAAGCAAAAGAGCGACAACTTTTTACTGTATGACACGGCAGTGGAGAATATATTTATTTCCGAGTATGCAAAGAATGCACCTGGAGATTATGTTAAGGTATATCTCCTTGCTTTGATGTACGCAGAATATGAAAAGGATGTGGACAATGCCAAATTAGCCGCAGAACTTTCCCTAAACAAACAGCAGGTGGAAGATGCATGGGACTATTGGAGAGAGTGCGGCCTTGTCGAAGTAAGGGAAAGAGGAGACGGCTCCGGAAAGACTGAAATAGAGTTTATAAGCATAAAAGAAAAATTCTTTGGAGCAGCCCCCAAAAAAGAAAAGAACAGCAGCTTTGAAAAACTCAGAGATAAGGATATATCATCACTTTTTAAGGATATAGAGAAAGAAACGGGAAGGCTCCTTGAGGCAAAGGAACCTGAAGCCGTTGCCGTATGGGTAAAGGACTTTGGCATAAGACCTGAGATCGTGCTCCTTGGATACAGATACTGCGTAAAAAACGGCAGGAGCACAAGATACCGCTATGTGGATAAGATCCTGATGGCATGGAACGAAAGAGGCCTTGACACAGAAGAAAAAGTCAGAGAATATCTTTCGGAGACAGATAGGAAGTACGATTTTTACAAGAAGGTCTTTAAGGCTCTGGGCTTTAGAAGAAATCCGACTCAGGCGGAGGCCGATATTATGGACAGCTGGGTGGATGATCTCGGATGCAGTCTTGATGACGTGCTTTCGGCTTGCAAAAAGACAAGCGGCATCTCAAACCCCAGCATCAACTATATAAACAGCATACTGGTCTCTGAAAAGAGCAAGAGCAGTGCAGAAGATGCTGAAGAAAATGCAAGGATCCTGAAAGCAGTTGAAGAAAGGTACGAAAGGATAAGAGAGGCAAACGCAAGAAAGGGCGCAGCCTTAAGAGAGAAAATATATACGGATATCCCAAGACTCAGGGAGGTACAGGATGAATCCATGTCCCTTGGAATATTCATATCAAGGTGCATACTCAAAGGACCTGCCGGGAAGGCAGAACTTGAAGATGCAAGAGAGAAACAGCAAAAGCTTTCAGAAGAAAAGAAAGCGCTTCTTCTTGCCGGAGGCTACAGGGAAGACGCTTTAAACCCCATATACACATGCAGCAAATGCAATGATACAGGAACCCTGGAAGACGGGAGACGTTGCAGCTGCTATCTGGACAGATTAAAAGAAGTAAGGAATGAACAATAAACCGGAGACTGAAAGGTCAGAAGAAAAAAAGAATAGTCTGCAAAACCTTAGGCACATCTGGGCAAAAAACGATATTGAAAGATCCGCTGAAAGAAGCAGAAAAAAGCTTAATCGTATCATAGATGAAGAGCATTTCGAAGAGGATCTTAAACACCGCGCAAGGGTCATCGAAAAGGAAAGGGAAGAAATAAGGAAGAAGAGAAAGAGAGAATCCTCTTCTCAAGATGGTCAGGAAGCTTCAGATACCGTATATCAGGCAAAGGCATCTCTTAGAAAAAAGAAGGCAAAAAAGGCCAGAAGAGAAGGCGTAATGCTGAGAACCGTCAGGCTCTTTAAGGGCCTTGCAGGAGCTGATAAGGCTCTCGTCGGAAGGGCATATCTTACGGCGGAGCAGGAAACGGCAGTCCTTGGAAGGGTGGCCCATGACACTTGGGGCCCATTGATACTCTTCTTTACAAACATAATGGAAACCTTCTGGGATTTCCTTTGCAAGCTTGGAAGAGACAGCTGGGATATAGTCATTTTCCTCGTAAACCTTGTAAGGCTTGCGTGGTACTATCTTTCCGTTGCCTTTGACTGGGTAAGCGACAAGGTTTGGGACCTCATTTTCATAATGGATCAAAACAAGAGAAAACTCTTTATGATTTTCTCCTCTGTTGTAAGTGCCGCTGCCATGATACTTATAGTCATAAGCTCTGTATCCGCCTATGATTACAGTTACTACGGCAAGAAGCTGGGTACAGCAAAGAGCAAGCAGGAAGTTTACAGAACCATAGAGGTTTTGGGCGATAAGCTTTCCGAGGTGACCGGAGCAAACATCAATCTGGATGTAAAAAGAGACATAGAATTCACCAGGATCTTTGGATTCGGGCTCGAAGTAGACAGCTCAGACAAGATTTTAAATACCCTTACATACATGAAGGACCTTCAGGCAACAGGTTATGCCATTAAGGTCGACGGAAGAACGACCGTCATAATGGAAAGCGAAGATGTGGCAAAAAACCTCATTTCCGCCTTTAGAGACGACTATGCAGGCGAAAGAAGCGGCGTTGTATATAACTCCATAAACTTCCTTGAAACCGTAACCATCGACGAGGTCCAGGTGCTCCTCGGAGATATTTGGAATGCAGGAGACGCCTTGAGATATCTTGAAACGGGAAGCGCACAGCCCTTGGAAGAGGGACAGGAAGCTAAAGCCCTCATTCACATACATTCAGTGGAGACAGCAACTTACGAAGAGGATGTCCCCTTTGAAAACGAATATATAGAAAACTCATCCATGTACACCGATGAAACAAGCCTTGTTTCTGCCGGCGTACCGGGAAAGGAACTTGTAGTTGCTGAGATCACAAGGGAAAACGGCGCAGAGCTTGAAAGAACCATAGTATCATCTACCAGGATCTCAAACCCGATCAATGCCGTGTATTATGAAGGAACGAAGCCAATACCGCAAAGCTACGGTACCGGATACTTCATATTCCCTCTCGATTCGACTACGTCCTACTTTAAGTCCGCATACTTCGGAGAATACTACGGTGTAGCCGGCGTTTCAGAAAGACACGGCGGAAACGACTATGCCTGCGACATAGGTTCCCATGTATATGCTTCTGACGGAGGCATGGTAACCTTTGCCGGTTATTCATCCGGTTACGGATTTATGGTTCAGATCGACCACGGCGGTCTTTATGAGACCATCTATGCTCACCTTGATGAGACCTTTGTCCATGCAGGCGATGCGGTATACCAGGGACAGCATATAGGAAACAGCGGAAATACGGGTATTTCCACAGGTCCACACCTTCACTTCGAGGTCAGATACAAGGGCACACCTATAGACCCCGATTCGGTGCTTTACTAATTTGTTTATAAAAAAATTCACATATACATTTTAGGAGGAAAAAACAATGGAAAGATGTATAGGTACAGTTTCCAGGGGAGTGAGAGCTCCCATCATCAAGACAGGCGATGACATCGTCGAAATCGTTTCTGAAAGCATACTCAAGGCTTCCAGAGAAGAGGGCATAGAGCTCAAAGACAGAGATGTTATCGCGGTAACCGAATCGGTAGTTGCAAGAGCCCAGGGCAACTATGCAACAACTGAGCAGATCGCAGCAGACATCAAGGCAAAAATCCCGAGCGGAGTATTCGGAATTGCAATGCCGATACTCTCAAGAAACAGATTTGCCATCGTTTTAAGAGGAATGGCCCTTGCTGCAAAGAAGATCTACCTCATGCTCAGCTATCCTTCCGATGAGGTCGGAAACCACCTAATCTCAGAAGATAAGATGGACGAGGCAGGAGTAAATCCCTACACAGATATCCTGACAGAGGCAAAGTGGAGAGTGCTCTTTGGTTATGAGAAGCACAGATTCACAGGTGTTGACTACATAGCATATTACAAGCAAATCATAGAGGAAGCCGGCGCAGAAGCAGAAGTCATCTTTGCAAACGATGTAAGGGCAATATTAAGCTATACAAAGAACGTAATTACCTGCGACATTCACACAAGAGAAAGATCAAAGAGACTTCTTAAAGCAGCAGGTGCAGAAACGGTTCTGGGAATGGATGATATCCTTACAGCAAGCGTAAACGGTTCCGGATATAACGAAAAATACGGACTTCTCGGAACAAACAAGGCTACGGAGGACAGCGTAAAGCTCTTCCCAAGAGACGGGCAGCCCGTTGTTGACGGTATCCAGAAAAAGCTCTTTGATGCAACAGGAAAGAAAGTCGAAGTCATGGTTTACGGAGACGGCGCATTCAAAGATCCTGTGGGAAAGATCTGGGAGCTTGCAGACCCTGTAGTATCCCCATTCCATACCCAAGGCCTCATCGGACAGCCCAACGAGCTTAAGCTTAAGTTCCTTGCAGACAACGATTTTGCAGACCTTAAGGGTGACGAGCTCAAGGCTGCAATCGAAAATGCCATCAAGACAAAGGATGCAAACCTTGTAGGAAATATGGCATCAGAGGGAACAACCCCTCGTCAGCTTACTGACCTTCTCGGAAGCCTCTGCGACCTGACATCAGGCTCCGGAGATAAGGGAACCCCGATCATCTGGATTTCCGGATACTTCGACAACTATACCAATCAGTAAAACTTATGAGAGCAGGTGCCCGGCAAAAAACGGGTGCCTGCCCTATATAAAACCCGGCATGACTGCCGGCAGTAATAAAGGGTAATGGCAAGAGATATTTTAACGGAGAGCATTCTTTCCGATACGACCACTGAAGAGCAAAAGCTCCGCAGGGAAAAAAGGAAGGAAGAGCTTGAAAGAAAAAGAGAAAACGAAAGAAAGGCTGCAGAGGCCGCGGCAAGAAGGAGCAAATATCTTAAGAAGTATGTTTCGATTGCGGTGGTCGTCCTTATAGTTGTTTTGGCCCTTTTCGGTAAACTACTCGTGCAGATAAGGGACTTGAATCAGGCTAAGGACAATGCAGTAAAACAGCTTGAAGAACTGCAGCAGCAAATCGATGAGCTGGAAGCTACCCTTGATACCGTATCAAGTCCTGAATATATCGAAAGTCAGGCAAGGTCTCAGCTTCATATGATCTATCCAAACGAGGTCATGTACATAATAGAAGATGAGCAGTAAGGGCTTTAAAACAAAAAAATCCCTTGGCCAGAACTTTTTAAAGGACGAGGGCGTTATAGAGGCAATAGCGGAAAGCTGCGGCTGCAGCAAGGAGGACACTGTTGTCGAGATTGGTCCCGGCCTTGGGGTCCTTACGGATGAGCTTTCGGAAAGGGCCGGAAGAGTCATAGCTGTTGAGCTCGATGACAGGCTCATTCCCATATTAAAAACAAAATTCGCACTAAGGGAAAATGTAGAGATAGTTCATTCTGACATTCTCAAATACGATTGGCAGGATGCAATAGACAAGGCAGCAGGCAGCGGAGTTTTGCGCATAGCCGGAAACCTTCCCTACTACATAACTACGCCCATACTTCTCGGCATACTGGAAAAGAATGTTCCGGCAAAGACCATAACCGTAATGGTTCAAAAAGAGGTTGCCGACAGAATAGCAGCGGGTCCCGGGGGAAAGGATTTCGGAGTCCTGTCCGTATCCCTTCAGTATTATGCAAAAGCAAGAAAGGTGCTGGATGTTCCTTCGGAATGCTTTGAGCCAAGGCCGAAGGTTGATTCAGCAGTAGTAGTCCTGGAGTTAAAGGATCAAAGACCTCTGCCAAAGGAAGAAGAACCCGGGTTTTTCAGGCTCGTAAAACAGGCCTTCTCACAGAGAAGGAAAACACTTCTTAATTCCCTCACAGGCTTTGAGGGGATGAGCAAGGAGGATGTAGAAAGCCTCCTTAATAAAGCAGGAATCGATCCAAAGAGACGGGCAGAGACCCTCTCGGTGGAAGAATATATACATTTAAGCAAGGAGATATAAAATGCTCGATATTAAATTCGTAAGACAAAATCCTGAAATCGTAAAAGAAAACATAAAAAAGAAATTCCAGGATGAAAAACTGCCTTTGGTAGACGAGGTTATAGAACTTGATGAAAAGCTTCGCAGCGCAAAGACAAGAGGAGATGAACTCAGAAAAATAAGGAACGAAGTATCGAGAGAAATCGGCGGATACATGAAGGCCAAGGAGCTTGAAAAGGCTGAAGAGGCAAAGAAAAAGGTAGCCGAAATTGCCGACGAGCTCGAGGCTTTGGAAAAAGAGGAAGAAGTTTGCCAGGAAGAACTGACCAAGAGAATGATGGTAATACCGAATATCATCGACCCTTCAGTTCCGATCGGTCCGGATGACAGCCACAATGTGGAGATCGAAAAGTTCGGAGACCCGGTCGTTCCACCCTATGAAGTCCCATATCATACGGACATTATGGAAAGACTTGACGGAATCGATATAGACTCTGCAAGAAGAACATCCGGAAACGGCTTTTACTATCTTAAGGGAGATATTGCAAGGCTTCACAGTTCCATCCTTTCCTATGCAAGAGACTTTATGATCGGAAAGGGATTTACATACTTCATTCCGCCTTTCATGATTCACGGCGATGTAGTAAAAGGCGTTATGAGCTTTTCTGAAATGGAAATATGATGTACAAGATCGAGGGAGAAGACCTTTATCTCATCGGCACATCCGAGCATTCCATGGTAGGAAGATATATAGGACAGATGCTGGATAAGGAAGAGCTTCCTCAGACCCTTACATCCTACAGCCCTTGCTTCAGAAAGGAAGTAGGAGCTCACGGAATAGAAGAAAGAGGAGTTTACCGTATCCATCAGTTCGAGAAACAGGAAATGATCGTTGTATGCAAACCAGAGGATTCGAAGAAATGGTATGACAAGCTCTGGCAGAACACTGTAGATCTTTTC
>CAZALQ010000005.1:0-308 GCA_964485605.1 uncultured Oscillospiraceae bacterium | reverse complement strand
GAGCCTGAGGATTCCCCCATGTGGTTTGACAGGCTTTGGCAGAATACAGTCGAGTTCTTCAGAACTTTAGACATTCCTGTAAGAACTCTTGAGTGCTGCTCAGGAGACCTGGCAGACCTTAAGGTCAAATCCCTTGATGTAGAGGCCTGGAGCCCAAGACAGCAGAAGTACTTCGAAGTAGGCTCCTGCTCAAACCTCGGCGATGCACAGGCAAGAAGACTGCAGATAAGGGTAAGAGATAAGGAAAAAGGAAATTACTTCCCCCATACACTTAACAACACCTGCGTTGCTCCTCCGAGAATGCTCAT
>CAZALQ010000004.1:14262-25864 GCA_964485605.1 uncultured Oscillospiraceae bacterium | reverse complement strand
CTTAAAGGAGTATTGCAAAGTAGTCTATCTTCCCCGTACTCAAGGTATATCCAGCTCTGAGATTCGTTCCAAGGAAAGACAGATACGTTTAGGTGTTGTCGGTTCTACGGAGCTTCAAAAAAAGTACATCAACGAAGTAAAATTTGTTAATGGCGTGGATGTAGCCGGAGTTTATGCAAAGGGAAATAAATTTGATGACGGCCTTGTGTACACAGACAGCTATGACGAACTTCTTGATATGGTAGATGCCGTATATATCGTAACGGATCCTGAGAACAGATATGCTGACGTTAAGAAGGCCTTGCTTAAGGGAAAGCACGTTATGTGCGAACCTCCCATATCATTCAGCATAGAAGAGACCATTGAGTTATACAGAATCGCAAAGGAGAATAATCTCATACTTTTCGATGCTATAAAGACAGCATATTCAACTGCCTATGAAAGACTGATCCTTATCGCAAAAGGCGGACGTATAGGGAAAATATTGTCTGTTGATTCAGTTTGTACGAGTCTTAAAGAAGATTTAAATGAATCGGGAGACAATTATTACAACAGATGGAGCAGTATGTGCGGCTGGGCTCCTTTCGGGCTTCTTCCGATCTTTGATATCCTGGGAACAAAATACAATCGCAAATCATATATAACGAAATATGTCGATAAAGAAAAACATGTAGACGCCTTTACGAAGATGGATTTTGTTTTTGACGGGGCTGTCGCTTCTGCCAGGGTCGCAAAGGGAGCTAAATCAGAAGGTGAATTAGTTATCACCGGCACTAAGGGATATATATATGTTCCCGCTCCATGGTGGAAGACAGATTATTTTGAAGTAAGATTTGAAGACCCTCAAAACAACAAGAGATTTTTCTATCAACTTGACGGAGAGGGTATCAGATACATGATAGTAATGTTTGCAAAATCAATTCAGGCCGGAAAGATGACCAGCTATGTTTCCGAAGATGTTTCACTTGCCATTTCAGGCGTGATGGAAGATTTCGTGAAAGAAAACGATTTAACAGAAATATAAAAGAAGTAGAGAGGTTTTATGAGTGTAATTATTATGCCTCCTGAGGATTTCAGGAAGATGCAGCTTTTAGAGCTTGATATGATCAAGGAGATAGACAGGGTTTGCAGAAAACACGATATTAAATATGTCATAACCTGCGGCACACTTCTTGGGGCAATCAGACACAAGGGATATATTCCATGGGATGACGATGCCGATATCGGAATGCTCAGAGAAGAATATGAAAAGTTTAAGAAAGTTGCCAATGAGCTTGACTCAAAGATCTGCTATTTCCAGGACCATTCAACAGATCCTGAATATCTTTGGGAGTACGGCAAATTAAGAAGAGTAGGGACTTCCTTCATACGTGTCGGTCAGGAACATATAAAGGGTCAAACGGGAGTGTTCATCGATATTTTCCCAATGGATGATGTACCTCTTTCGACCATAGGGCAGATGATTCAGGACTGCAGATGTTTCTTCTTAAGAAAGACTCTTTACGCAAGGGTTGGAAGTGTATCAGCAAAAGGGATCTCTAAACTTTTATATAAGTTCCTGTGCCTTTTCTCTGTAGATTGGGTATACAAGAGACTTGAGACTATTACTTCCAAAAGCAGTAATGATTCTCCCAATAAGGTAAGAGTTCTTCTTTTCACGTCCTTTGGAGTTCTAAATTACAAACATCCTCTAAAGGAGAAGTTTGGGATGCCCAAAGAGTGGTTCTTGGAAAGAGCTGAATATGAATTTGAAGGATATAAATTCTATGGTACTAAGGATTATGACGGTTTCTTAAAGTACATGTACAACGATTACATGACTCTTCCGCCTGTTGAGAAGAGAGACCCCCATTCACCGGTATCCAGCTATAATTTTGATGTTTAGAAAGGAATAGACATATATGAAGGCTTTAATTCTTAATTCAGGACTTGGTTCACGTATGGGAATACTTACAAGTGAACAGCCCAAATGCATGACTGAAATTGCATTCCACGAAACCATACTTTCAAGGCAGCTCCATCTTCTTGCAGATGAAGGCATTAAAGATGTTGTTATAACAACAGGGTATTATGATGGGGTTTTAGTTCAATACTGCAACAGCCTTGAACTTCCTCTCAATATTACATTTGTAAAGAATCCCATTTATGACAAGACAAACTATATCTACAGTATCTACTGTGCAAGAGAGTATCTTGATGATGACCTTATTCTCATGCATGGAGATCTCGTATTTGAACCAGAAGTTCTCGAAAAGGTTGTAAACTCTCCTGTATCCGCCATGACAGTTTCTTCAACACTCCCGCTTCCTGATAAGGATTTTAAGGCAAGAGTAGTTGACGGAAAGGTAGTCGCAGTAGGAGTTGACATCTTTAATGAGGCCATGGAGGCACAGGCTCTTTACAAGCTCTGCAAAGATGACTGGAAAAAGTGGCTTGATAAGATCGTTGAATTCTGCGAAGCAGGCAACACCAATGTGTATGCAGAGAATGCTTTAAATGAACTTAAGGGCGCTGCTAATATATCAGCTCTTGACGTTGAAAATCTTCTTTGCGCTGAAATAGACAATGCAGAAGATCTTGCAGTTGTAAGCGCAAAACTTAAGGAAATAAAATCAAGACTTGTGTATATGTGCTTCTCAACAGATATTCTTCACGGCGGTCATATAGCTATTATTAACAAGGCTAAGAAGCTCGGAAGATTGATAATAGGCGTTCTTTCCGATGAAGCTGTTGCGAGCTACAAGAGAATTCCCCTTGTACCTGCTACAGAAAGAAAAGAGCTCTTTGCAAATATAGCAGGCGTATACAAGGTCGTTGACCAAAACACATTAAGCTATAAAGAAAATCTTGAAAAATATAAGCCGGCAATCGTTGTACACGGAGATGATTGGTGTACAGGATTCCAAAAGCCTATAAGGGATGAAGTCGTATCAGTTCTCGCATCCTATGGCGGAAAACTTGTTGAGTATCCTTACAGTAATGATGATAAGTATAAGGATTTGGAAGCAAGAACAAGAAGAGATCTTGCAATGCCTGATATCAGGAGGGGAAGACTCAGAAAGGTTCTCGGCATGAAGGGTCTCATTACAGCCATGGAAGCCCATGACGGTATCACAGGTCTTATCGTTGAAAACGCTGTCGTTCATGAAGACGGCGGTGCACATCAGTTTGATGCCATGTGGATATCAAGTCTTTGCGATTCCACAGCAAAGGGTAAGCCGGACATTGAGCTTGTAGATATGACATCCAGATTTCGCACCATTGAAGATATTACTGAGGTTACAACCAAGCCTATTATCTTTGACGGCGATACAGGCGGGAAGACAGAGCACTTTGTATATACCGTTCGTTCTTTGGAAAGACTTGGCGTATCCATGGTCATTATTGAAGATAAGACAGGTCTTAAGAAGAATTCACTCTTTGGTACAGAGGTTGTTCAGACTCAAGACAGCATTGAGAACTTCTGTGCAAAGATCAGCGCAGGAAAGAAGGCTCAGCGCACACAGGAATTTATGATCTGTGCACGTATTGAGAGCCTTATTCTTGAGCGCGGAATGGAAGATGCACTTACAAGAGCATTCGCCTTTGTCGGTGCGGGTGCTGACGCTATCATGATCCACAGCAGAAAGAAGGATCCTTCTGAAATTGAGGAATTCATTTCTAAGTTCAGAGAAAAGGATGCTGTGACTCCGATAGTAATAGTTCCTACATCCTTCAATTCCGTAAAGGAAGAAGAATGGAAGGAAAGAGGCGCAAATATAGTTATTTATGCAAACCAGCTCATGAGAGCAGAAGTTCCGGCCATGCAGCAGGCAGCAGAGACCATACTAAGATGCCACAGAGCAGAAGAGTGCGATGAAAGTCTGATGCCGTTTAATGACATCATCAGGCTCATTCCTGAAGAGATTTAAGCATAGGGAAATGGAACAAAAAATAATAAGCTCAAAAAATGAATATAGGGAGTTCGATGAGTGGCTCTTTTCTGTAAATGCAAAAAAGGTACTTCTTGTTTGCGATGATTCCATTCGTTTTATGGGAGCTTTTAATTCCCATCTTGAATCATTAGTAGAGGAGGGTATAGAGTTCTGTTCATTTAATGATTTTCAGCCTAATCCCTTGTACGAGAATGTTCAAAAAGGCGTAGAGCTCTTTAGGAATGCTTCCTGCGACTCAATAATAGCCGTTGGCGGCGGTTCTTCCATGGATGTGGCAAAGTGTATCAAGGCCTATACTAAAATGCCCGGAAACGGCGAAAAAGGAGCATGGCTTGATGAAGAAATAAAGCCAAATGCCATTCCTTTTCTCGCTATGCCAACTACCGCAGGTACGGGAAGCGAAGCAACAAGATTTGCTGTTATTTACTATGAAGACAAGAAACAAAGCGTAACCAGCGAGAGCTTTATACCGGAAACAGTCCTCATGGATCCGTCGGTTTTAAAGACTCTTCCTCTTTATCAAAAGAAGGCTACAATGATGGATGCCTTCTCTCATGCCATTGAATCCTATTGGTCGGTAAATAGCACTGAAGAGAGCAAAAAGTACAGCAAAGCGGCGATTAAGGGCGTTCTTGCTCATATGAAGGGCTACCTTGACAGCACAGAAGAAGGCTGCGCCGGAATGCTTAAAGCTGCACACGTTGCAGGCAAAGCTATAAACATTACGCAAACAACAGCAGGCCATGCTATGTGCTATAAGATCACAAGCCTCTTTGGATGTGCACACGGTCATGCAGCAATTCTCTGCAACAGGGTTCTTTTTAAATATATGGCAAAGCATACATCCCTTTGTATTGATAAAAGGGGCGAAGCTTATCTTAAGGATACTCTTGATGAGATAGGAAAAGCCATGGGATGCAAAGATGCTTTGGAGGGCGCTGAAAAGCTTAAGGATATATTTGATTCCTTAGAGCTTATGGTGCCGACTGCATCGGAAAAAGATTTTGAAGAGCTAAGGTCAAGTGTTAATCCTATTAGGCTTAAAAACCACCCTATAGAGCTTGATATCAAGACTATAGATAAATTGTATCGCGAGATACTGAAAGGCAAATAGAAATGAAAGTTCAAAAACTTGTTGAAATAATCGGATCAGATTTTTATACAGGAGTTCCTGACAGCCAGCTTAAAGCTCTTTGCAATTATCTGATGGATACTTACGGAATAGATCCGCATCATCACATAATCGCAGCTAAATAAGGAAACTGTACGGCACTTGCTGCAGGATATCATCTAGCCACTGGAAAAGTCCCTGTCGTATATATGCAAAACAGCGGGGAAGGAAATATCATAAATCCCGTAGCAAGCCTCTTAAACGATAAGGTATATGCTATTCCTGTAGTGTTCATAGTCGGATGGAGAGGTGAACCCGGAATTCACGATGAACCTCAGCATATCTATCAGGGCGAAGTGACGGTCAAGCTTCTTGATGATATGGGCATAGAGAATTTTGTAATAGGCACTGATACTTCTGACGAAGAAGTTGAGAATGTAATGACAAAGTTTAGAGAGATTCTTAAGTCAGGAAAGGACGTAGCCTTTGTCATAAGAAAGGGTGCTTTAACAGATGCTCCCAAGGTTGAATACAAAAACGACAACCATATGCTTAGGGAGGAAATTATCCAGCATATAGTTAAAGTCAGCGGCGAAGATCCAATCGTATCTACAACAGGAAAGGCCAGCCGCGAACTATTTGAAACAAGGGTTGCAAACGGTCAAAGTCATAAGTATGACTTTTTAACCGTTGGATCAATGGGACACAGTTCATCCATTGCACTGGGCGTTGCACTAAATAAAGAGCATCAGAAAATCTGGTGTATAGACGGTGACGGAGCTGTTCTTATGCATATGGGCTCCATGGCTGTAATAGGCAGCAATAGACCAAATAACATGGTTCATGTAGTAATCAATAACGGAGCTCATGAGACTGTAGGAGGCATGCCGACGGTTGCATCGAATATAGATCTTGTATCAATTGCAAAGGCATGTGGATATCCTAATGCTGTATCAGTTGACAATTTTGAAGATCTTGACAAAGAACTTAAGAATGCAAAGGAAAGGAATGAACTTTTCCTTATAGAAGTTAAGTGCTCAATAGGCGCAAGAGACGATTTGGGCCGTCCGACTACCACAGCTCTGGAAAACAAAGAAAACTTTATGGAGTATCTAAAGACTCTGTAAACATGATTTAAAGAATGCAAGGGTTATAAAAAATTAGCGTCAATTTTTGGCGCTAATTTTTTTCATTGTCTGTGTTTGAGTTCGTATTTATGTCTGTGGATGTGCCGTCACTATTTGTTTCAGGTTCCGAGATAATTTCCGGTGCTTCCTTTTCCAATATGTGCGGTGTTAAATAACTGTAAAAGTCAAGTTTAAAGAAGTTCCTTGCATAGAACAGTTTGTTATTTACAGTTGCTTTTACGGATTCAATATATTCTGTATCTGCTTCGTATCCATCTGCCGGGATGTATTCATTTGTGATGGCGTTATAGTAGCCTTTTTCTGTTTTCCAGCTGGTATCCGGCCACATGACCAGTGCATCTGCATCTGAAAACACATCTCTTCCTGAATATATTCTTGAATCAAATTCGACACCGAACAGATTAAGAAGTGTAGGGAGTATGTCAATTGAGGAAGTGGGTTCACTATCCATTTCTTCAAGGCAGGGGCTCCATATGATTAGGGCATTATGATCTCTTACTGCGTCGTCATTTTCATATTCTTGACCGAAAAACTTAACGAGATAGTTTTCTCCTCCCCATTGTACCGGTTCTGTTAGGAAATAGGGGACATGGTCCGATGAAAAAACGAATACGGTATCATCAAGTTCTCCGCTTGCTTCAAGCCTTTCAACGAATTCCTCGAGTCCGAGCTCAAGTTCCATGCTGCAGGATATATATCCGCCTATAAAGGGGTCATCATAAAGGGGTGATCCGAGAAGCAGTTCGTGGTTCTTGGCACCCATTTGGTTTTGCGTCCAGTCAAAGCTGTAATTGCCATGCCCGCTATAGGTCATCATATATATACAGAATGAGCTTATACCTTCAATATCATCTGCTACATATCTGAGCATTTCCTGATCGCTGGGCGGCACAAAATATGTCATGTAGTTGATCATTGCTGATTGGTTGGAATCAAACTTTGAAAAACCAAGTCCCGGATGAGTTTCAATACGGTTATAGAAATTTGGATCACCGTTATGATATGAAGCCGTATAATAGTCTCTTTGTGCTGTAAGCATGGATGGCAAAGTATAGGAGTTATCATTGCCGATGGTCATCTGAATGGTATCAAGGTTATGAAGGGGCATAACACCTGTAAGTATTGATGTTTCACCTGTGGATGTAGAGCCGCCCCAGTACGGAATATAATAATCTTCGAAGACTATACCCTTAGTCATCATTCTGTACATGAGAGGGAAGAACTCTTCAGTAATCATTTCCTTGCTCATGCTCTCTACTGCAAACATGACTATGTTTTTGCCTTCAAAAAGGCCGGTATAATCGTTTTTGCTGCTTGCCTGTCTATTCTTTACATAAGAGAATAATCTGTGAAGAGTCGCATCATTGGTGCTTTCCTGTATTGCATCCCAATCAAAATTGAGTTCGTTTCTCTCAACTTCATCGTCAACCTTAGGAATGGGATCGACCGCTATAGGTTCAGGCGGCTGGGGGACACCGGTATAACTGTACTTAATATCTGCAGTTGTTGCATGGGTAAGACCAAAGAATTTTACCGCATCGCTGTAAGTAAAGTTATATGTGTATTTTTCTTCAGCTGCTTTGTCTAAGGTATCTGCTGCACTTCCGCCTAAAGAAAGCATAACTGTAAGAAGAACAAAGAAAAGGCTTCCTGCAAGAGTCCTTTGCAAGTTGATCTTCTTTTTAATTGCGAAGAAGAGTATTAAAAGAGCAGGGATGTGGAAAAGGAGAATAGTAGGTATTCCGTTCTTAATTATATTCAGAACTACTCCCATAAACTCTGTTGCAACTCCTGCAGTACCATTCTTTAAGGCTTTAACATCCATAAAGACGTTGTATGTTTGGTAGCAGAAAACTTCTACTAAAAAGAATATGGTTACAAGCTCAATCAATACAAAGAGGATCCATCCGTTTGCAGTTGTGCTTTTTGTTAAGCTGGATAAGAAACAGATTGCAGCGCCTATAGCAAAGGATGCAAATACTACGCCAAGGAATACATAGGACTCAAGAGAAAATCTAAGCCTAAGTACTAAAGCTATCTCCAAAAACAGCACCGAAAGTGATGCTGCTAAATATGAGTAAAAATTGTCAAACATTTTTGTGAACATACGAGGTATTTTAGCATTAATGTTATTTTTGTGGTATGATTATTCAATGATTTTTTAAAGTTTTTGTTAGGAGAATATATTTTGAATATGAAAAAGTATATTGCACTGTTACTTACATTGATTATCTGCTTTACTGCAGTCCCTGTTTTTGCAGACGGAGAAATCAAGATCTCAACGCCTGAAGATCTTCTTAAGATGAAGGATGATCCATACGGAAGCTATGTTTTAACAGCGAACATAGACATGAATGAAGTTGCTTGGGAGCCCTTTGAATTCTACGGTAGCTTAGACGGAGCAGACCACTGCATCATTAATGTAAAGGTAAGCGAAAATGTAAATACAGTTAAGACTGTATATGATGCAAACCTTAAAGAATATGATGCACTTTGCAGCGGTTTCTTTACATCTCTTACAGGTGCAGAAATAAGGAATCTCCGTATATATGGTGAAGAAGTTTCACTTAAAGGAAGCGACAGCATGTTTGCTGGACTTCTTGCAGGATATGCTGACGGTGCAAAGGTTGAGAATGTAATTTTAAACGGCAGCGTTACACTAGAAACTACAGGCCACTGCTTCGGAGCAGCAGGCGTTATCGGTTTTGCAAAGAAGTGCATCGTAAAAGGATGCACTGTTGAACCGACACTTATCTGCATCGATGACGATACAGAATTTAAAGAAGAGCAGTTCATGGGCGGAGTATATGCCTTTGGATACGGCGATATTGTTGATTGCATAGTTAATATAGACGGCTATGATTCTGACCATGGTTATGTACATAACGGCGGCCTTGTTGGATGCTTTATGCACTTTGATTATGAGAATTACGATTACGGCGAAATAACCGGAAACTACATTTCAGGTCAAATCAGCTTTTATGAAGATAATGAAGACAGAAGAGCATATTGCGAAGCGACTCTTGGAGAGATCATGGACTGGCCTGCAGCTCTTTACGACAATACAGATGAGTTTTCAAGAAATGAAGTTTATACCTATTCTGAAGTTTTAGGACCTCATTGCTATTGCGCTTCAAAGTCAGAGCACGAGCTTAAGGCTGAGCCGGGACACGGAGATTTAGGATATACACTTACAGTATGTGACAACTGCAGTTATGCAAAAAAGCACGACTTTGTCCTTCCTTTAGACGGCATCATCAAAAACAGAGCATATAAAGAATGGGACAGCCAGCTTGAAGGAGAAACTGACCTTCTTTTGTTCTCCACCCATGCTGATGATGAGCAGCTTTTCTTTGCCGGACTTCTTCCTTACTATGCACAGGTCAGAGACCTCAATGTACAGGTGGTTTACGGCACGGATCATATTTATGAGCCTGGACGCTATGCCGAAAGAGAAAACGGTCTTTGGACAGTTGGTATTACCAATACTCTTGATTCATCAGGATATCTTGACGCATATTCCGAAAGCCTTGAAGAGGCTCTTGCAAACCTTTCATGGTCAGACGGAATAGGGCAGGATGAAGTTGTCGAATGGATTAGACAGACTATTTTGAAATACAAACCAAAGGTCATAGCTACCCATGACTTTAACGGTGAATACGGACACGGTCAGCATATGCTGATTTCAAACTCCCTTAAGCTTTGCCTAGATAAGTATTCAAGTGAGTTCCCATTCCTTCAGAAGGTATATATCCACCTCTATCCCGAGAATACTATCTCTCTCGATGTGATAGATCAAAGATATGCCGAGCTTGACGGACTTACTCCTTTCCAGGTAACTCAGAAATTCGGATTCCCGGAACATGTATCACAGCATCAGTGGTGGTTCTATAACTGGCTTTATTACGGCAATACCTATGAAGAA
Source organism: uncultured Oscillospiraceae bacterium (assembly GCA_964485605.1). Taxonomy (GTDB): domain Bacteria; phylum Bacillota; class Clostridia; order Peptostreptococcales; family Anaerovoracaceae; genus RUG13409. Next base: position 15,745 of record CAZALQ010000004.1, on the reverse strand, counting down.
CAGCCGACAGATCCAAACGGCATCACAAAGGCAAGCCAGATCCAGACCTACAGTCCCCTGCAGTGGGGCCTTATTTACGGCGATGCATCCCTTGATAAGAACAAGAATGATATGTTCGAAGGCCTTAAGTCTTATCAGGAAATAGCAGATGAAGAAGAGGCTGCAAGAAAGGAGGCTGAACGCAAGGCTGAAGAGGCAAGACAGGAAGCCGAAAGGATAGCAAGGGAAGAAGCTGAGCGCAAGGCTAGGGTTGATAAAATCAAGAAGATTGTTATAATAAGCATTGGAGCGGCATTGCTCCTGTTTGTTGTGGTTATATTAATTCTTAGAACATATAATATTAATAAAAGAAGGAGAAACAAGAAATGATTAAAGTTGCAATTAATGGTTTCGGAAGAATCGGAAGACTCGCATATCGTCAGCTCAACGGAGACAAGAGATTTGATGTAGTTGCTATCAACGATCTTACAAGTCCTGACATGCTGGCATATCTTCTTAAATATGACAGTGCACAGAAGAGATGGGAAGGACACGACATTAAAGCAGGCGAGAATTCCATCACCATTGACGGTAATGAGATTACAGTATATAAGGAGGCAGATGCTTCCAAACTTCCTTGGAAAGAACTTGATATCGATGTAGTACTCGAATGCACAGGCTTCTATACAAGCAAGGAAAAGGCTCAGGCTCATATCGATGCAGGCGCAAAGAGAGTCCTTATTTCAGCTCCTGCAGGAAATGACCTTCCTACAATCGTTTACAGCGTAAATGAGAATACTCTTAAGGCAGAAGATAAGATCGTATCAGGTGCATCATGCACAACCAACTGCCTTGCACCTATGACAAAGGTTCTTCACGAGATGACAACGATCCTTTCCGGTATGATGACAACAGTTCACGCATACACAGGAGACCAGATGATACTCGACGGACCGCACAGAAAGGGTGACTTCAGAAGAGCAAGAGCAGGCGCTGTTAACATCGTACCTAATTCAACAGGTGCAGCAAAGGCAATTGCAAACGTTATCCCTGAACTCAAGGGCAAGCTTGTCGGAAACGCAATGAGAGTTCCTGTTCCTGCAGGTTCTATCACGATCCTTGATGCAGTTGTAAAATATGACGGAGAACTTACTCCTGAAAAGATCAACGAGGCTATGAAGGCAGCTCAGTCCGATTCCTTCGGATATACAGATGAGCCTATCGTATCCTCAGATGTAGTAGGAAGCACCTATGGTTCACTCTTTGATGCAAGCCAGACAATGGTATGCAACTTAGGAGACGGACTTTACGAAGTAAGAATTACTTCTTGGTACGACAACGAAAACGGATATACAAGCCAGCTTATCCGTACATTCAACTACATGTGCAGCCTCTAATAAAGGATTTGTATTTTAAAAATAAAAAGCATAGAATGATGCAGTGCGGTTTATCCGCACTGCACGTTTTAAGGACGGTTAGCTCAGCTGGTTAGAGCGCTCGCCTC
>CAZALQ010000004.1:13924-14252 GCA_964485605.1 uncultured Oscillospiraceae bacterium | reverse complement strand
ACACGCGAGAGGTCGCAAGTTCGAGTCTTGTACTGTCCACCAGATTATGTGCATTCTCCGGATGCCGGAGAATGCATATTTTTTAGAGAGAAACTATGAAAAAATTAATTTCTGTAATACTCATTTTTGTCCTTATGTTCGCATTGGCCGCTTGCGGCAGTAAAAAGAGTAATGAAGAGGAAAGTGCCAGAGCTCTTGTAGAGCGATACTGCGAAAATATAAAAGCTTTTGATATCGAAGCTCTTAAGGAAGACACATCCGGTAAGGGCATTTCAAAGCTTGAAGAAAAGCTGGACGTCCATCCGGTCAGATCCCGGGACGGAGCCGG
>CAZALQ010000004.1:5494-13910 GCA_964485605.1 uncultured Oscillospiraceae bacterium | reverse complement strand
CATTGAAGATATGAAGGGATGGGCACAAAATATAGAATACAGTATTGAGGACTTTTCACTTGAAGAACTTGATGGGACTGCAACTGTTAGTTTTAAGTTTACGGATGCAACAAAAGTTATGGAAAAGGCATCAGCTGAATATATGAATTACGCATCGCTTATGATGGGAAAAGATTATTTGGCCGGGTATCATTCCATGATGGGTGGAAGTGAAAAAAAATCATCAGGTACTAATGAAGAAGAAATCGATTCATTTCTTCTTTCATGCCTTAGAAATGCCGTCGAAAGTGAAGGCGTAGAAACAGCCGAAAAAACTGTAGAAATGGAGTTTGTAAAATATCAGGGAGAATGGAGAGTAAAGAACTTTTCAGATGATTTATTCATGATCATTACATCTAATGTATTCATTCTCGCAGAGGATTAGAGTTAAATAAATGAACGATATCGCAATTATAGTTCCGTCATTAAATCCGGACAATAACTTAACAAATGTTGTAGAGGGAATGAGCGCAGCCGGCTTTGACAAGATCATTCTTGTTGACGATGGATCGGATGAAGCTCATAAAGAACCTTTCAGAAAGGCAGCTTTAGATCATCCCGGTACTGTTGTACTTGTTCATGATGTAAACAAAGGCAAGGGCAGGGGCATGAAAACAGCTTTCAGCTATATTCTTGAAAACATGCCTGAAATCATAAGTGCAATTACTATAGACGGAGACGGTCAGCACACTCCTGAAGACGCCATAAGGATAGCCGAAAAGATGAAAGAATGTCCTGACGATATAGTCTTCGGATGCAGAAACTTTGACGAAGAACAGGTGCCTTTTCATAACAAAGTCGGAAATAAAATAACAGCCTGGATATTCAAGAAGTTCTTCGCACTTCCCATTTCCGATGCACAGACGGGACTTAGAGGATTCCCGAGAAAGTACCTTAAGGAACTCATAGATGTGGAAGGTGAGCGCTACGAATACGAGAGCAATATGCTCATGTATATGAGCGAAAAGCAGATTCCTTTTACGGAGATAAAGATCCAGACCGTATACAGTGATGATAACAGCGGGTCACACTTTAATGTAATAAAAGACTCCATAAGGATATATAAGCCAATAATCGGAAAAGCGACGAGCCTCAAGTATGTCTTAAGTTCTGCAGCAGGAACTGTCGTAGATGCTACAGCTTTTACCATATTTAATGCCGTATTTAAGAATGTATCCAACATACTTCTTCAGACTTTCCTGACTACAGGTATTGCGAGGGTTATTTCTGCAATAACCAACTATGAGCTGAATTACAGGTGGGTATTTAAGAGCACGGAATCTGGTGCCAAATCTGCATCAAAGTATTTTATTACGGCTGTAATGCAGTACTGCGCATCTTATGTTCTTTGCAGCCTTGTATTCTTCCTTGCGGCTAAGGTCGGTATTGTAGGCTTTGGAAGAACCATACTGAAGCTTATGGTTGACGGATTTTTGTTCTTTATAAGTTATCAGGTTCAAAAGCGCTGGGTTTTTAAAAGCAAATAATGACTAGAAACGTCTGTATTTTTTATGTTATATGACATAATCGCAGGCGTTTTTTAATAGTAAAATATACATAAATTTATTAAACCGAAAGGAAGTATAGATATGAGTTCTGAGGATAAAACAAGCAAAAATGTGCTTATTACCTTGACATGCTTTAGCGTCGCCTTCATTGTGGCTGCGCTGTTTGCAGGAAACATAGCTGAGAGTTTTCAAGGCCTTGTAAAGATCAATCTAGCCCCGTCACAGTTCACAAGGGACTATTTTGAACTCGGCGGAGTAGGGGGAGCTTTCCTTAATACAGGAATAATAGGGCTGACAGTATGCGCTCTTTTATATTTAACAAAGGCAAGCTGCAATGGACTTACTGTTGCTGCTTACTGGCTCAATGTTGGTTTCGGAACCTTCGGTATGACCTTCCTTACCATGTGGCCTTTTATCATAGGCGGATTCATCTATTCAAGAATTAAAAAGGTTACATTCGGATCTGTTATCAACTTTGCATTTTTCTCTACAGCTCTTGCTCCTTTTGCTGGAGAACTGTATTTCAGATATCCAAATACGGAAGTAAGAGGATTCTCTGTCTGGGGATGCCTTGGCGCCTTAGTCCTTGGCATTGTGGTAGCCTGCGTCATGCCGGCTCTTTGCGGACATTCTCCAAACTTCCATAAAGGATATGACCTTTACAGTGCAGGTCCTGCAGCAGGTCTCCTTGCCTTTGTGATCTTCTGCCTCCTTTTTAAAGCAGCAGGTATCGAAGTTCCCACAAACACTGTGCTTGGCAGCGGAAACAAGATGTTTGTAAACATATTCTTTATTGCAGCATTTATAGCATGCTTACTTGCGGGATGTATGATGGATAAGGACTGCTTTAGGAATTATAAAAAGCTGTGGCTAAGCGATGGATACAAAGTAGACTTTACTAAGGAATTCGGGTTTTCAGCTACGCTTATCAATATGGGCCTTTACGGACTCTTTATCATGCTTTATTACAATGTAGTTCAGGGCATTACCTATGCAGACGGAGCCTTCACATTTACAGGTGCTAAGTTTACAGGTGCAACCATGGGAGCAATCATGTGCATGTACTCATTCGTTGCTCAAGGTCAGCATCCAAGGAACGTATTCCCGATAATGATAGGCTATGCTCTTGCATCCCTTGTTCCTCTTGGAGCAGTTTACTTTGGAGCAGCCTCTACACAGGCTTGGAGCCTTACAACTCAGGCAATTCTGGTTGGACTTTGCTTTGCCAGCGGACTTGCTCCCATTACAGGTAAGTTTGGATTCTTCCCGGGAGTTATTGCAGGCGCAATATATGCACTTCTCGTAATGAATGTACCTGCTCTTCACGGCGGTTTCTGCCTCTATAACGGCGGATTTACGGCCGGCATAGTAGCATTCGTTCTTGTTCCCGTACTTGAAAGCTACATAGGTACAAAGGTAGAAAGAAAAGCAAAAAAAGAAGCATAAACTTATTGATAAATTTATTCCCGCCCTTTACAATAAATGGTAAATAATTCCATTTAGTAAAGGGTGTTTTTTATGGATAAAAAGGGGAACAATTTTGGGATAAAAGAGATGGCCAAAAGCGAAAGGCCGAGAGAAAGGATGCTGCTCTTTGGAGCAGAAGGTCTGTCAAATTCGGAACTAATGGCTATATTAATATCTTCCGGAAGCAAAGATGAATCTGCTCTAAATATTGCAGGTAAACTTCTATCTAAGGAAAACGGAGACCTTCATGCCTTCATGAACTATAAAACTCAGGAGTATTGCAAGGTCAAGGGCATAGGCACTGCAACGGCGTGCAGGTTATCTGCAGCTGCCGAGCTTGGCAGGAGGATCTATTCATCACCAAAGGACAGACTTCATCTTGATAATCCGGGAGTGCTGGCTGAATATTTAAGCGACATGAGATATTATCAAAAAGAAGTTATGAGGGTTGCCATGTTCAATTCAAAGATGGAGCTTATAAAGACTGCAGATATCTCTACTGGAGCCCTTGCGGAAACTTCCGCATCAGCAAGGGAAGTTTTTTCAGATGCTATCAGGATAGGTGCTTACGCTATTGTGCTTATACACAATCACCCTTCAGGAGATCCGACGCCAAGCAGAAATGATATCAGCACGACTGAAAAATTAATTGAAGCGGGCAAAATTCTCGGTATTGAGGTCATGGACCATATAATAATCGGAGACGGCAGGTATATATCATTTAAAGAGCAGAAAATGTTGTAAATATATGTGAATTTCGTGAATTTAACCTTTAAATTTCAAGGTTCAAATGGTATGATAATTTCAATATGAGTAAAGTTGTTTTAGTCGCTTCAGGTAAAGGCGGAAGCGGTACAAGTACATTTGTAGTAAACCTTGGAATTATTCTGGCTAACACGGGAGCCAGAGTATTAATTTGCGATCTTAACATAGGTCTTCGCAATGATGATATTTATCTCGGTCTTGAGAACAGGGTCCTTTTTGATTTGAGTGATTATATCGGAGGAATATGTTCTTTGGAGAAGACTATTATCGAAAGCGATATTTGTGAGAACCTTTTCCTTCTTCCTTCTCCTCAATACAAGACTATTCAGGGTATAACTGAATCAAGAATAGCTCTTATGATGGGCGAACTTAAAAAACAGTATGATTTTATACTCATAGATTGTCCGGTAGGTATCGGCAGAACTTTGGAAATCGCATCTTCCAATTCAGACTGCGGTCTGCTTGTAACGACTCCTGACTTTGTGTGCGTCAGAAACACTGATGCAGTCAGCAGAAAGATGAACTCCTTTGGTCTTAAAAACAGATTTTTTGTAATCAATATGGTCACCGAGAGAACCATGAATAGAGAGCCGTCTCTTGATTGGGTATCTCAGAATATGGAGATACCTCTTGCAGGCATACTTCCATACGATGAAGAGATAGGGGATTGCAATAACAAAGGAACGCCCATAGTACTGACCGGATCGTCATATTACGCAAAAAGCTTTATAGAAATAGCAGCAAGAATAGTCGCTTAGATAAGCGGCTTTTTTGTTTGATAAAATCATATAATTAGTGTTGTAAATCTTAACATTGTCTCGTATAATAAAACTAAGTTTCACGAAAGTTTATTATATATGAAAATTATTTTTACAAATGCCCAGTATTTCATGTATCAAAGAGATAGAGCAGCGCTATAACAGATTGACCTCTAATGAAAAGAAGGTCTCTGATTATATTGCGGCTAATCCTGATAAAGTAGTAGACCTTTCAATATCAGATCTTGCTAAGGTCACAGGCGTTTCTAAAGCAAGTATTGCGCGTCTTGCCAAATCTCTTGGCTTTTCCGGTTATCCGCAATTAAAAATTGCCCTTGCTAAGGACATAGTAGGTATAGACAGCGGCTATACATCTTTTATTGACCCTAATGATGATTCAAAGATCATATTGAATAAGGTCTTTAATGCCAATATCAAAACCCTTGAAAACACCCTCAGGCAAATCGATGTGAATATCTTTAGAGAAATGGTGGATGCCATATCCGGCGCCAGGATCGTATATATTAACGGAACCGGTGCTTCCGGAGATTATGCGAGGGACTTTCAAAGAAGGCTGATGCAGATAGGTATCATATCTATTTCCTATACGGATTCAGCTGCGCAAAGGCAGTCGACTCTCAATATGGGACCTGAAGACTTCGTACTTGGTATAAGCCAATCGGGACGGACCATGTCCATAGTGGATTCCATAAGACTTGCAAAGGAATTCGGCGTAAAGACAGGCTGCATCACAGGCTATTACGACAGCCCCATAGTGGAATATTCAGATCTTCCTTTGGTAGTTACGACAAACAGCCTGAAATATCCTATTGATTCCATTTCAGCAAGGGTAGCTCAAGTTTCAGTATTTGACTCCCTCATAATTGCATTATCCAATAAAAAGTATGATCAAAATGTCGGAAGGATAAAGCAGACTAATAAATTTGTCGAAGAATTAAGATATAAAAAAGATCAAAAATAAAGGAGCAATCTCATGAGCGTAAACATCAATATTCAGCATGCAGTAAAGAAATATGGAGACAATACAGTTATTCCTGATCTGTCTTTGGAAGTTAAAGACGGAGAGTTTTTCACGCTCCTTGGACCTTCCGGATGCGGTAAGACCACACTACTCAGAATGATAGCAGGTTTCAACTCCATTGAAGGCGGTGATTTCTACTTTGGAGATACGAGGATCAACGATCTTGACCCTGCAAAGAGAAACATAGGTATGGTATTCCAAAACTATGCTATTTTCCCTCATCTTACGGTAAGAAAAAATGTTGAGTTCGGTCTTAAGAATAAGAAGGTCCCCAAAGACGAGATCAAAATTCAGACCGATAAGTTCATGAAGCTCATGCATATCGACGAATATGCTGACCGTATGCCTGACAGGCTCTCAGGAGGCCAGCAGCAAAGAGTCGCTCTTGCAAGAGCTCTTGTTATAAAACCGGATGTGCTTCTCATGGATGAGCCTTTATCAAATCTTGATGCAAAATTAAGAGTAGAGATGAGAACGGTCATAAAGGAGATTCAAAAAGAGGTAGGCATCACAAATGTGTATGTTACCCACGATCAGGAAGAAGCTATGGCTGTTTCTGACAGGATAGCTGTTATGAACTTTGGAGAGATACAGCAGATAGGAACTCCAAAGGATATTTATCAAAGACCTGCCAATCTCTTTGTTGCAAATTTCATTGGACGCACAAATATAATCAACGCAGAACTTAAGGTAGAAGGCGGTGAGTGCTTCTTGGTATTTGCCGACGGGTACAAACTTAAGATGGATAACATACTTCCTGAAGAGCAAAAGGATCAAAAGGTCATCGTCGCAGCAAGACCTGAAGAGGTAGTCATCAATGATGCAGAAGGTATCAAAGCAAAGGTTTGCGATTCCGTATTCCTAGGCCTTAATACTCATTACTTTGTACTGTCTGATAAGGTTCGCTGCGTCAATATGGACGAAAAGGATGATGACAGGATAGAGCTTATCCAGGAATCCCTCATAGATGACATCATTCCAAACGGAAATGAAGTACTCTTAAGACTAAAGTCTGAAAAGATAAATGTATTTACGGAAGACGGTTCAAAGAACATAGTCAAAGGTGTTAAGAACGACAAAAAGTAAGGTGATGATATGACAGCTGCTAAGAAAAAAGATGTCTGGACCTTGATATCCTGGATAGTCCTTGGTATCTTCGTTCTCTTCTTCATTTATCCACTTGTTAATCTTTTAAAGCAGGCATTTTTCGATGATGCCGGTTTTACCATGAAGAACTTTGTCGAGTTCTTCTCAAGGCCGTATTATACCAATACCATAAGGAACAGCTTTAAGGTATCAATACTTACTACCTTTTTCTCTCTCCTTATAGGTATACCTTTTTCATACTTTTATTCCTTCTACAATCTGAAGGGAAGGAAAGTGCTGATCATCATATGTGTTCTTTGCTGCATGTCAGCTCCCTTTGTAGGAGCTTATGCCTGGACTCTCCTTCTTGGAAGAGCGGGTATGATAACCCAGTTCTTTAAGAAGATAGGAATCGTTATTCCAACCATATACGGTATGGGAGGTATCATCCTGGTCCAAGCAAGTAAATTCTTCCCCCTTGCAGTCATATATATGAACGGCGCTTTCAAGAATATAGACAATACTCTTATGGAGGCAAGCGAAAGCATGGGATGCACCGGAATCAAGAGATTCTGGTCAGTGCTCATCAGGCTTTCAATGCCTACAGTTCTAGCTGCAGCACTTCTCGTATTTATGAGAGCATTTGCAGACTTTGGTACGCCTATGCTCATCGGAGAAGGGTATAGGACTTTCCCTGTAGAGATCTACAACCAATTCGTATCAGAAATGGCTGATGACTGGGGCTTTGCAAGTGCCATAAGCTGCATCGCTATAGTCATTACAGGAGCTATTTTCCTCATTCAAAAGTTTGCAACGAGTAAGTTCAACTTCTCGCTCAATGCTCTTCATCCTATTGAGAGAAAGAATCCAAAGGGCATTACCGGTGTACTCATGCATGTGTATGTATACTTTGTACTTGCGATCTCATATATGCCGCAGCTCTTTGTAATCATAAGCTCATTTAGGAATTCCAACGACGTAGCTTTCATGAAGGGATTCAGCTTTAAGAACTACGAGACAGCAATCAAGAGAGGTCTTTTAAGAGGTCTTAAGAATACCTTGTCCATAGGATTCTTTTCACTTCTTGGAATAGTAGTCCTTGCTACTTTGATTGCATACCTTACGGTTAGAAGAAAGAACATTGTAAACAATACTATCGATACAGTATCCATGCTTCCGTATATCATGCCTGGTTCTGTTATAGGTATTGCAATGCTCACATCCTTTAACAGGCCGCCTGTTGCAATATCAGGAACCATCATAATCATGATAGTTGCATGCATTGTAAGAAGGCTTCCGTATACAACAAGGTCTGCGACCGCAACATTGATGCAAATACCAATGTCTATGGAGGAGGCAGCTATTTCCCTTGGTGCCTCAAAACTAAAGACCTTTGGCAAGATAACGGTTCCTATGATGAGCCCCGGAATTATTTCAGGTGCCATACTGTCCTTAGTTGCCATAATCACTGAGGTTTCCAGTGCTATCATCCTTCGTACAAATAAGACTATGACCCTTACCATAGGAGCATATGAGACCATAGCATATTCAAAAGGCGTACCATGTGCCTTTGCTGCGGTCACAACGCTTCTTACTGTTATCATTCTTCTCATATACATCAAGATAACAGGTACTGAAGATATCAAACTTTAGTTATCACTAAAGCATTTGCTTTGATGATCAATATAGGTAGTTGTTTCATTTATCAATAATTTAAGGAGGTATATTATGAAACGATTTTTAGCAGTGTT